>JAKAGP010000006.1 GCA_021825785.1 Nitrospirota bacterium | reverse complement strand
GGCCGCGTGCATAACCCAGGCGGGCTTGTGCGTCTCGAAGAGGTTCTTTAAGAGGCTCTCGTCGCGTATGTCGCCGGGGACGCTCACTATCCTGTCGGCGTAGCCTTTCTCGCGCAGCTCCTTGTCTATGTAGAAGAGCGCGGTATTGTGGTTCTCCAGGAGTATAAGCTTCTTCGGTCCCAGCTCCAGGATCTGGCGGGCTAGCTCGCCGCCTATGGTGCCGCCGGCGCCGGTGACCAAGACAACCTTGTCCTTAACGCCGGCCTTAACCAGGGCCATGTTTATATCCACTATCCGGCGGTGCATCAGGTCCGTCACGTCTATCTTGCGTATGTCGGGCGCCAGGCGCTTCTTGCTGATGAGCTCGTTCATCGTGGGCAGGGTCTTGAACTCCACCTTGCGGGGAAGGCCCGCCGCGTTGTAGACGTTTATCAGGTCTGTTATCAGCTTGCCGCGGCTGTGGTTCACGGCCACCAGCACCTCGTCCACCTGGTAGCGCTTTATCGTCTCGGCTATCTTGTCGCGCCCGCCCAGCACCTTCACGCCGTGTATGTGACGGCCGTGTTTTAAAGCGTTGTCGTCCAGGAAGCCCACCACGGCATAGCAGCCCGGATTGCGCTGCAGGTCGCGCAGCACGGCCTCGCCCAGGTCCCCCGCGCCGAAGATCAGCAGACGGGACTGATTCTCGCCCACCTCCGGGTAACGGATATGCCGGGTAGCCCGTATGGCGAAGCGTATGCCGCCTATGAAGATGAAGGCAATGAAAGGGCTGATGATAAGCACGGAGCGCGGGAAATGCGCGTGCATCACGAACAACACCGCCGCCATTACGAACACCTGGCTGGTCAATATCCCTTTGAATATAGCGGTGAGGTCCGCCATGCTGGCGTAGCGCCAGATGCCGTTATAGAGACCGAAATAATAGAAAGTCGCAATGCGGAGCAGTATTATCAGCGGTAAAGTCAGCAGAAAGTTATATGCCTGCTCTGAAGGCAAAGAAAAGTCAAAGCGCAGGTAAAAAGCCAGGAAATAGGCCATGGATATGGCCGCTGCATCCCCCAGAAGCACGACCAGCCGGCCGTGCCGCTCAAGTTTTTTCCCCATATATATAATTATCCCAATTTGCGCCCCCCTGGCGCAATGTATATCAGGATACACCCCCCTTTATCCATCCCGGCTAAAGCCGGGATTCACATATTAACCTGTCTACCGCTTAATGGGAAACCCCTTTCCCGGTAAGCGCCTGCAGCGCGGTCATGGCCATGATCTTAAGGTCCAGGGCCAAGGACCTATGCCGCAGATAGAATTCATCATATTCAACTTTTATCGGAATGGCAAGTTCGTCCCGGCCGTTCACCTGTGCCCAGCCGGTAAGGCCGGGAACTATCTTATGCACTCCCTTAGAAGTGCGCAGGGCGATCAGGTCCTCCTGGTTAAAAAGCGCCGGTCGGGGACCCACAAAGCTCATATCACCTTTAAGTATGCTGATAAGCTGCGGCAGTTCGTCCAGGCTGGTCTTTCGCAGGAAACCGCCTATAGGGGTAAGATATTTTTCAGGCTCGGTCATCAGGTGTGTGGCCATGGGCGGAGTATCTGTCCGCATCGTGCGGAACTTGGGCATTTTGAATATCTTATTTTCCCTGCCCACCCTGTCGGACAAATAGAATGCCGGGCCTGTGGATGTGCTACGCACCAATAAAGCCAGAACAAGCATCGGCAAGCCGAATATAGCCAGCATAAGGAGAGAAAGCAGTATGTCGAATGTCCGCTTCATGATTACGCTCGTTGGGTACTCTGCCAGGCCGGCCTGGCTTTGCCGGATACCACTCTGAGGAAACCAAGCAGCAAAGCCAGATTCAGATTGGAGAAATAGAAGGGAACATACATAAAGAACGGAATACGGCCAAAACCTGACGCAGCATAACCGGCCAATGCCAGCAGGTAAAATATGACCTGCAAGATGAATAAGGTGCGGTATGGCTCTGCCGCAAAAAGAGCTGCATTAAGAGACAACACCGTGATAAGCAGAAATGGGGCTGCCCACCGGAATATCCGGTGAGACCAATAGATGAAAGCACGCAGTCCCAATAGAGGATTTAACAAGGGCGCCAGTCGCCAGACTGCGATATAGTGGCCAGCGCCATCTCTCACATGCCGGCGGAACTCACTTTTCACATCTGGAGCGACTTCCTCCACAGCAACGGCGGATTCCTCATAAAGGCTCTTGAACCCCTTTAATACCACACGCATAGAGAGCATAAAATCGTCATTAATGGTACCGCTTGGGAGCGGCTCAAACAATTCTCTGCGCATAGCGTATATAGCGCCATTGGCCCCGGCAATATATCCCAGGCTGCTCTCCATTCTCTTCAATGCCGTCTCGTAACGCCAATACGCGCTTTCGCCTTTGCCGCTTACCACCTGGCCCGGATTCACGTATTTAAGACGGCCGCATACGCAACCGATCTCATCACCACGGAAATGCTTCGCGAGCCGCGTCACTGCATCTGGCTCGTACATGGTATTGGCATCTGAAAACACCACAATATCCCCCGTGACAACTTTCATTGCGGCGTTGAGAGCGGCAGCTTTACCACCGCGGGGCAATGCGAGCAGCTTTATGCGTGGAAACCGGGCCGCTTTCTGCGAGACGATATCGTTTGTCCCATCCCCTGAACCGTCGGATGCCACAATGAAGTCCACCTTCTCAGCAGGATAATTCAATTCCAGACAATTATCCAACTTGCGGCCAATAACCCGCGCCTCGTTATAGGCTGCGATGATCATTGTGACCCTGGGATATTCTGTCCCGGTTCCTTCGCCGGCATTATTCCCGTGCTTCAGCCTGTAAGCCAGATACAAAAGGACAGGATACCCGATGTAGGTGTAGGAGAGAAGGCCCAGGCCGCCCCAGAAAAAGAATTCCAGGGTTGTCATGCGGCCGTTCTGAATAGGTACTTGAAGAAGGTCTTCGCGGCCTTAACCGTCTTTACGAACTCGTATGGATCGGTTATCGCCTGCAGCGCTTTCCGGGCGATATACGAAGGTCTGAGATAATACTCTTTCCTCGCCCGGTCGCAAAAAGAGACAAGATCGCGCGCGCTCAGGTCAGGCGTACTTATTATGGTGTTATGAAGCCCTTCCGGGGTAAGCCATCTGGCGAAGTCCTCTGTTTCGAGGTATTTATTTGTTTTAGCCCACGCATACGCAGCGGTACCAGGGTAAACCATAAGAGGGAAGAACTGACAGGTATCGGCGTTGATCTCTTTGGCGAAATCGAGAGATTTTTTAAGAGTCTCTTGTGTCTCACCCTGGTTCCCGGCCATAAAGCACGAATGCAGCATTATGCCGGCCCTCCTGGCATCGGCCACAAATTTGCGCATCTGCTCCATATTAATGCCCTTGCATACATTCCGGAGAATCTGGTCGTCAGCGCTCTCAAATCCAACCACTATCAGTCGGCACCCAGCTTTTTTCATCAGAATCATGGTTTCATACGCCAGGTTTGCGCGGCACTCAACCGTCCATGGGAGCTTAATTCCCTTTGCAATCATCAACTCGCAGAATTTCCTGGTATGCTCCTGATGGAAGGAGAAAGTGTCGTCGTCTATCAGGACCTCTTTAACCTCTGGGAGCTCGCGCTGTATATATTCAAACTCGGCCACTATATTATCCGGGCTGCGCTGGCGCTGCCGCCGGCCGAACATCTTCTTCGGATAAACGCAGTAGTTGCATTTGGCGTAGCAGCCGCGGCTGGTGAAGATAGACACCACCGGGAAGCGGCAGTGAGCATAAAAGTAATCTTCCACCTTAAGATGTTTCCTGTAAACTTCAGAAACGAAAGGGAATGCGTCCAGATCTTCGATGAATTCACGGTCAGGATTACTGACTACCGCGGTGCCATTGCGATAGGAAATCCCTTTGACAGACCCAAGTCGGGCGGTATCCGGCAAAACTTCCGCGAGCTCGGCTATTGTCGCGTCATACTCCCCCCGCGCTACCGCATCTATACGCGGGTCCAGCGCAAGGGTTTCTTCCGGCAATGCAGACACATGGGGGCCGGTTAAAACCACAAAGCAGCCAGGCAAGGCCTCTTTCAGGCCGCCAGCGACCTCGACATCGTTATAAATGCTGGGGGTAGACGTGTAAACCACAGCGATATCCGGTTTAAAATCGGCGATGAGAGGTGATGAGTCCGCACGGCTCAACCCGCGGGCAGGCGCGTCCAGTAGCATTACCTCATGCCCCTTCTTCTCCAGCCAGCCGGCCGCATAAGCATGCCAGTTCGGGTAGTAGATTGTCCCGCTCTTGGTAACAGCAGGGCTGCGTGAAAACCGGGAGAATTTAGGAAGAAAAGGTGGATTATAGAATAAGACTTTCACGGTTACCTCGCAGAGTAAAGATCAACATAACAAGAAAGCAATTTTTCCGCGCTTTGCTTCCAGGTAAAGACTTTGCTTCGCTCAAGCCCCCGGCGCGCAAGGCCGAGGCGAAGCGATTCATCCCGCACCAATTGCCCTATCAGCCCGGCAAGGCGTTCATGATCAAACTTCGGGAATATCAATGCGGCGCCGCCGGCTACTTCCGTAAGTGCATCCGCGTCGGAGATTATCACGGGCACTCCCATTCCCATCGCTTCTACTACGGGAATCCCGAACCCTTCCTCTTTTGAGGGCATTACAAACCCCAAGGCGCCCGCATATAGGTCATGAAGCACTTTATCATTCGGGTCTTTATAGAATATTACTTTAGCCGCGATCCCGTATTCCGCGACCAGTTTTTTTATTTCGCTGGCCGCGTCATTGCCGGCAATTACCAATGAGATGTCCGAATTCGCGTTTGCATGGAGATAGGCCGAAAAGGCCTGTATAAGTGTAGGGACGTTTTTATAACTGCGGCAATTGCCGACGTATAGTATGTACTTGCCCTGGACTCCGGAAACCGCCCCTGCAGGTCCCCGGGAAAGATTCATCCCAGATGCGTTATATACTACCCCCACCTTGCCGACAGATGCGGGCATTACTTCCTGTATCCTCCTCTTACTGTACTCCGAAACCGTAAGTATCATATCCGCAGCCTTAACCGAGCGGGCGGTTAAATATGAGAAGTAAGCGCGTGCAAACCCGGAAAATGCGCCGTATTTGGAGAAGAAACTAGGGTCCGTCACGGCGAACATATCATGTATAGTTACCAATGATCTGGGGGCGATGCGGCCGACGCCGAAAGGCAGCCAGGAATGGACCGAATGGAACAGATCCAGATGAAAAGCGCCCGCTATACCGGCGAACTTCAAATCGTAAAAAGGATTCATCCGCGGGCATCTGGTTTGGACCACGCGAAAATTTTGATTAGACAACCCGGGGAATGGAGAAGAGTCCGTAAAAACAAAGTATTGATTCTCCCTGTCTATTACGGACAGGGCCTCGATAAGCCGCGCTGTGACGCGGGCAACCCCGCACACTGTCGCGCCGAAGGATCTGGCATCCAGACCAATTTTCATCTTATTTCAACTTTACTCAATTAAAAATTTCTGTCGTCGTAATACGGAGATGTAGCGCATATATGCCATGAGCGCCTCATATCTACCGACCCCGAGCAGCCTGGCAACCCATTTTAACAGCATATTTATCGGCCGGCCGCGTTTTTTTGCATCCGCCGGTTTATACGCAGGAGGCGGGTTCCCGGAAAGGAGCCCGTTGCGTTTTACGCGCTCGTATAAGGTCCCCGGGCCGGTTGCAAAAGGATTTGGATATTCATTGGCGAAATGATCATATAAACGCCGCACAATAAGCCCTATCCTCGCGCCATTTTCAAAGTTCCCATAATGATACGGTATGTTTATGAAGTTCTTATGGCCGGCGGCGATTATAGAGTCTGCGTAATTCTTAAAGATTTCGGCCAGATCCGGACGGTTCTGAAGATTGTACCTGGCCTGGTACTTTGAAATATCCGAGATTGCGGAAATGTCCACACCGCTGAAGTGAAAGAAAACCAGGGGGACTTCCGCGTTTACGGCAGAGCCGGAGAGCCGTCGTTCATGCAGGTTCCAATAAGCCATGTTACAGCCGGGATGACGCAAGATCTTGGTATTGGGATAAAAACAAGGGACCAGGTCTACCCACTTCTGATCCACGAACAAGCCTGTCTCAGGCTCCCTATAGCACTGCGTAAGGCAGCGGTCCGCCCACCAGTCAAGAAACGCCCGGGATTCTTCGCCCTGAGAAACCGCGATGAAACCCAGATTATAGCTCCCGTTTTTCAGGAAGTAGTCTTCCCGGATAGTAGGCCCGACATCCGCTGTAAGGGGTGAAGTGATATGAGGCGTAATCACTATCGAAGCGGTATCCAACGCCTCAAGGACCGGGGTGAGAGGTGAGAATACCTGGATATCCACGTCGAAATAGATCACCCGCTCATAGCCCCTCGCAAAAAGGGAACGGATCAGGAAAGGCTTGAGAGCCACGTTCAGTTCTATAACATCATAGCGGAACGCCATCCCGAGGAATCCCTGGATCCCCAACTCCTTCGCTGGCATGACGCTAAAATAGTCAGCCGACTTCCTGATATTTTCATCGGCCTCGTCAGCCAGCAACAAATGGAAGCTCCAATCCGGATGGAAACGCCGGATGGAGTCGAACAATACCCGCGCGTGCGGATAATAATTCCTGGAACAGATAGAGCAGACCGCAATCTTTTTCATTGGCATTTGGCCCGGAAGGCTATGGGAACAATTTCAAATAATGTTCCTCCACATACTCTTTCAGGCAGAGGCGCCAATCGCGCATTGTATTGAGGTTGCGCAACGCCAGCTTGCGGTTGACCAGCCTCTCTGAATCCGGCCGCGGGGCAAAATATTCCGCTCTGAAGAAAGAAGAATCCACCGGTTTAAGGGTGACCTCCTTCTCAAGGCCAAGCAACCGCACAAGCTCCTTCGCCACCTCGAAACGGCTTGTTGCCCCCTCGCACACCATGTTATAAACACCATAGTAATCCGTCTGCATCAAGGCATCTACATTTGCGGCGAAGTCATGGGTATAAGTCGGAGTTCCCAGCTTATCTGTGACGATGTTCAATTCACGACGTCCCTCAAGAAGTTGCGCCACTATCTTCTTAACAAATTTCTTGTCTTTCTTTAGCCCGCCCCCCATCATCCACCCTGCGCGGCAGACGAAATAGCGCCGCATGTTCTCCACGACATAGCGTTCGCCCATGTATTTCGCCCTGGCATAAGCGCACATTGGATTAGGAACATCCCAATCATCATAAAGCTCCTTCTGGCCGTCAAAAATTCCGGCGGTGCTTATATACAGCAGTGGGATATTAAGGTTGTTCGCGATCTGGACTGCGCCCTCCACCGAAAGGGCGTTAGTCAGGTAGGTATCGTCCGGATTTTTCTCGCAATATTCCAAATCGGTGTGAGCACCCAGATGGAACAGGAAATCCGGCTTCCATTTGGCGACTTGTTTGGAATATTCGGCATAATTCCTGAAGTCACAATACTGCATGCGGTCATCAGAAGTGTCTATATCCGTGCACATTAATTCATGTTTACTCCCAAAATGGCGGATAAAAGCATCCCCAAGCATCCCCGCAGAACCGGCCATATAAATGCGCATATTATATTGCTCCTTTTCTTTCCCAATTCTCCCAGACGAAACGATATTGATAGGTTAATTTATGGGTAAGCGCAAGTTTCCTTTGAATGTCGGACATTCTCGATTCAGCATTAGGAGCGAAGTCATGGAACTGCACCTGTATATTCCCGATTTGATTTACAACACCTGTTTCAATCAAGTGGTCCAAAAGGTCATATTCCCCGCCCTCTATATTTATCTTTATCAAATCGATCGATGAGATCTTCTCAATTTTAAGGAACTCAGAAGCGCATTTAATGTGAACCGGGATATCAGAATTTCCCTTCGATACATGTGGGCTAGTGAATAAGGATGACCCCTCCTCCGCGACATGAATACTTTGGGTAAAGTCTTCCTTACCTAGCCCAAATGGAAAAATCTTAACCCGAGGATTACGCTGGAATCGGCGCATGATTCTATCGGCATAATCAGGGACTGGCTCAAAAACAAAAACATCACACTCATAGCGCGCCGTTATTTCGGCTGCCCAATCCCCCTCATAACCACCAAGATCAAAAACAAGCGATCCACGTTTCAAATCATAATCTACCCGCATGGTGTTGTCCCCATCATCCAAAAACCATCTCTCAACTTCTTTCTCCTGCGGTGTTCGGTAGATTGCCTTTGATATAGCAGCTGAAGACAGGCTACACGCAGTAAAGACCTTTCGCATGCCCATTCGGATTGTATTAATCATAAAACGATCCCATCATACCAGCGGCGTATTGCATGAGGCGCTCTGGCCAGAAAATATCCTAAGGCCGGCGAGATAAAAGGCAAGAAGAAAACCAAAATGAGGCAAATAAAAGGCGCCCGGAAAAGAATTTGATGCGATAACCAGCGCAAGCAGCGCGGTCCCGAATGCGTTCCTCACAAGGCCTGTCCCGGCATCCGCGTATATTTTCTGATATCTATACACCATTCGAATTATCCATATGAGTATTATCCCGCCGATAAGACCGGTTTCATCCACCCATTCCAAATAGGAATTCATTGTAGTATGTCTCATCTCAGCATAGTTGAAATCGCTGTAAATATCAAAAGGGATTTCCACATCCGTTGGAATATATTTCTCTACCAGAAATGGTGTTCTCCCAATCCCAACACCCGTGAGCGGAGACGCCATTAACATCCGATAACCGACAATCCAGGAGAAAGAACGTATATTTATCGTAGTAAGTTCGGCTCGTATCTTATTGACAACGGAGTTGGAGTACAATCTCTCCCCTGCCGAAGGCAAAAACAAAACGATCGACGAAATTGCCATAGCCAAAAAGAGCCCGCGAGCATATTTGACCCTAGAATAAGCGAACACCAGCACGATAGCCGCAATGATAGCGGCGGACATTGCATAAAATAAACTTATACTTGCAGCAATAAACCCGTACCATCTCAAATAAGGATGGACCACCCGCCAACCAGTCGGCAATTTTAAGAATGGCGAGAATAAAAAGAATCCGCTTAACATCAGAGCCGACATTACGGACGGTTCTCCGACATAGCTGCCGATACGTACCCGACCGATCGAATCGACAAAAACCTCTCCGAATGAATATCCAAAATAGTGATACGCTATAATCTGAATAAGCGTTATCGTGCAAAACAATAAATAGCCCCAGGAAAACACCTTAAGGACAAAGAAGTACCGCTGACTCGAATTCAGCGCGGTGAAAAGGAAATGGAAGGCACTTACGGATAAAATGAAGCGAAAGAGATATGACACCCCCCTTAAACCTGGGGAGCTAACGCCTACTGCCCAGGCGTACAAGTTGGCATCTGAAGAGGCTGCGGTATCAGGGTTAAAATATGACAGCAACAAAGAAAGACATGCCCAGACTATGGCGATCATTAACGGAACGGCGAGCGGGTCTCTTGCCGCGTCCCGTTTACCGGCAGCGTACTGAAAAATCAGGATAAGCAACATTGCGATAGAAATAAAATTACACAGAGTCATTGACATAATACGCAATGTCTGATCGCTTGTCACAAAAATACCAAAAGCATACATCGCACCTAACGCAATGGTCACACGCGACTTATTCATAAGAAATTCGGACAAATAGCATTAGTTGGCGGGACCTGCTTTTCATCTTAATTCAATAAACCTCTCGCTGTCCGCCAGATATGCAATACCCCCATAGAGCGGGCATATGGCAGGATAGACATCAAAAATAGGCGCCAAGCAATATATGCCCTATGCCTGAAATAATCACTACGGGAAAAATGCACCTTAGCTATCTCCGAGACTTCACGGTATGCTTCTTTATACCGCAGATTACTAACTCCACCCACAGAAAAATTAGTCAGAATGCTGTCGTAAAAGATCGTTTCTTTTTGCGGCAATTTCTTGAACGCAGAAATAGCCCAGTCATAATCGCTTGATATCCGGTAGTTCTCATTGAAATAGCCCACTCTAGAGAAAACATCTCTCCGGATAATAGTGGCCAATATACAGAAATTCCTCATCCCGTACACGAAATCGCGCAAGTTTGTAGGTTTCCCGGAAATATACGAGTAACCGGAAGCACTTTCCATCCCCTTAACTTTTCCATAGATGAACTCCGGGGACGAATTAGCGACTAAAAAACCGACCGCTTTCTCTATCGTATCGTTGTCATAAATACGGTCATCCGAATTTAAAAGCCAAATATAGTCACCTGTGGCTTTCCGAATACCTTTGTTCCACGCGTCATAGATCCCGCGGTCCGGTTCGCTGACAACGACAGCCCCTGGAATTGAATGCCTTGCGATAATATCCAGAGTATCGTCCTTTGAAGCGCCATCGATTATAACATGCTCAATATGTGGATAGGTTTGCGAAGCCACACTATGAAGAGCGCTCCTTATTGTTGCGGCGCTATTATAACAAGCCGTAACGACCGATATTTTCAAGGCCATGCGATTTTCCAGTCCTTAAATGGTTGTATCCTCACAACCCGGATCAACACCAAGAGGAAAACCACCGACAGTAGACCGACGCCATTAACCGCAGAATAAATAGACAAATTGGACGGTAAGAAGAACCGCACCATAATTGAGAAAAGGAGGACAAAAGAGGTTCCCAGAAGAATATCCCCGAGAACCCTGGACCTGATAGGCATATGCGCCCCGCGCCCAAGGTAGGAGTATACCATCACTATGCCCAAAAGGTAAGAAATGACCAACGCGGAACCGACACCAATTTCACCAAAAGGCCTGATTAACACAGTTGCCAGACCCAAAGCTGCTACTGCAGCGATTATATTGGCCAAGATTAAAGGCCGCGTTTTAGTCTGCGCATGTGCGGAAAGGGAGAACACCGCCAGAGACGCCCGCAGAGACTCCACCGCAGCCCCCCACACAGCGAACCGCGCCGCAGACTGGAACGCGCTGCCGAGCAACAACTTTGCAAGAAAGGGCGCCGCTCCAGCGACGAAGCCTATGCACAATAGTAAGGACGGGATCACCCGGGAAGAATACTCTTCCCATGCAGCCGCGGCTTCAACTGGCTCGTTCTGGGATACCCGCTTATAGAAACTTGGCTGGAAATACTGGATCAATACATTCTCAACAGTATTCACAACCGCTGCCCCTAAAGCGTACCCGCTAAAAAACAACCCCAAACGGTTCGCGCCTAGTTCATTAGCGAAGATAAACCTGTAACCGTACAATTGCCCCCATGCGAAAAACACTGAAATAGAAAGCGGAAAAGCGAATCGAGCAACGCTACCGAGATCCCAATCAGAGCGATATCCGGGTTGGACAGATTTCGGGCCTTGAATCGACTTAAGAAAACCAGGAATACCCACAAGGAACATCACCGCATAGCCCGCAGACAGCCCAATCATCCACCCAGTGACATTTGAACCGACAAATTTCACAGTCAGCACACATCCGCCCAATGATGCCAACGCGATTCCACCATTAAGTGCCGCAGCTTTAGTAATTTGACCGAGATTGTTTATCAGCAGCGGCAGAGTTGAAACAGCCGAAAATATCGCAAAATGCAGGGCTATTGCAATAATCACCCAGCCCCCGCCGCCTGGCACCCCCCACCCTAACCACGAAATACCTGAAACAATTAACGGTGACAAGAGCGAGACACAAAGTAAATACCAGGCAAATCCAATAAGAATTTTTTTAGGCAGTAAGTTTAAGCGCTGCCATTCATGAAGGTTTCTAAGTATATACATCCAGATCGGATTTATCAACGTAAGATTTAGCATTACTGAAATCGACAATGCTATAGAGACAGCCCCGACCTCTACAGGGGACAACAGCGTGGTCATAACTCGCATCATAGCGACCGCCACACCGACCTGTACAAGACGAGCGATAAAGATAGGAATCATTGCAAGCTTCTTTTGCCCGAGTTCACTATCTCTTGATAAAGCGAAAAGCACAAGGTCATAATCTTCTACTTAGGAACTAATGGCCACATACTTCCTCAGGCAGCTCCTAAGCATGTCCAGGTCCGACTCGGTCAGCTCCGGGTAATTGCCGAAATAGAAGCCGCACTCATGCAGGAAATCCGCGCCCTTGAGCTCGTAAGTCTCGCCCACGTACTTGGCGTAGAAGGGCTGGCGCTGCATGTTGCCGGCTATCACCGGCCTTATCTCCACACCGTCGCCGGAGAACTGCTCTATGTACTTGCTGCGCAGCTCCTTGGTCCTGCAGATCACGGTGAAGGCGAAGTTGGACACGAAGGACAGGTGCCCGCGCTTGATGGGCATGAGGTCCGGGTTGTTCAGAACCTCCTCCTCCAGCGCCAGGAAGTTCTTCTGGCGCACTTCGCAGTTCTCCTGCAGGTATTTCAACTGCTCCAGGCCCAGGAAGCCGGTGATCTCGGTGGGGCGCAGGTTGAAGCCGAGGTCGTAGAAGGTGTACTTGGCGTCGAACTCGCTCTTCACCCCGTGCTTCTCCCGCAGGCGGCGCTGCGCCGCGAAGTTCAGGTTGCGGTCCCAGCCGTTGGCCCGCACTATGCGCAGCATCTCGTCCAGCTCGTCGTCGTCCGTGCAGCAGCACCCGCCCTCTACGGTGGACATATGGTGCGCCACGAAGAAGGAGAACGTGGCCGCTTCCCCGAAATTTCCCGTGCGGCCGTCCGGCAGCTGCGTGCCCAGGGATTCGCAGTTGTCCTCTATCAGCAGCACGCCGTTCTTCCGGCAAACCTCGCGTATCTCACCGAGGTCCCCCGCGAAGCCCAGCGCGTTGGTAACGAAGAAGGCGCGCAGCTTGGCCGTCTTAAGCGTCTCCTGGAGGTTGGCGGCCATGCAGTTGAGCGTCTGCGCGTCGCAGTCCACGGGGACCGCCTTCATCCCCAGCTGTATTATCGGCATCACGTTGGTAGACCAGGTAAGGGCGGAGAACCCCACCTTGTCCCCCTCCTTAAGCCGGCCCAGGTTCTTGAGCGCCTGCAGCAGGGCCAGGTTCGCGCTGCCGCCGCTGTTGAAGAGCACGCAGTGCCGGCGGCCCTGCACCTTGGCGAAGGCCTTCTCGAACTCCAGGCATTTCTCGCCCATGCTGAGGATCTTGGCCTTGAGGATGAAATCCACGAGCTCCTTCTTTGTCTCGTACTCGTTGAGGAAAGTGTTCTTCATCAGCGGTATCATAATTGACTCCAAGCACACATAACCATAACGGCGCTACTCTGAAGAATAGTCAGACCAATTCTTTCTTTGCGTGACTCTTTTTAGTCAGCTCAACACCAGCTTCCTGATTATCCTTATCATCCGGGGCGTAGCCGTAGTGGTAGTTGTACTTATACTGGTAGTACCCGTAATAAGAGTATGAGAGCCCACCGAACTTGCTCATGTTTACAACGCTGCCCAGTATCTTGATACCGGCTGAAAGCAGCCGCTTCGTCGCGTTCCTTATGAGCGGTACGCGCGTCTTACCGAAGCAGGTCACATATACCGCGCTGTTGATGTATTTTCCCCACAGCAACGCGTCGCTTATAGGGAACATCGGCGGGCAGTCTATGATGACGCGGTCGTAATATTCACCAGCCCAGGCGAGGAAGGCGCTCAGGCGTGGGGTATTCAGTAATTCGGCCGGGTTTGGCGGTCTGGGACCACAGGTAAGTATTGAGAGGTTCTCGACGTCGGTAGTTTGTATGAGATTCTTGAGATCGTCCGTGTTTTTGCCGCCTGCGAGGAAGTCACTTAAGCCTTTAGAGTTGCTGACGCGGAAGTTCTTATGCAGGTTGCTGCGGCGCAGGTCGCCGTCCACTATCAACACCTTTTCCCCCGCCTGGGCAATGGCCACGGCGATATTAGAGCAGACATAGCTCTTACCCTCGCCCTGCACGGTGCTGGTGACCATGAAGGACTTGCTCTTCTGGCCCACTATGGCGAAGTCTATCATGGTGCGCAGGTTGCGGATGGACTCGGCTATGAGCGAATGCTCCTGCTGTAACAAATGGTTATAAGCAGTAGCTTTTTTGCCAAATGGCGTCATTGGGACAACTCCGAGGAAAGGGAGGCTAAGCTTATTCTCCACATCCTCCTGAGTGCGGATGGTCTGGTCTATGAATTCCACTATAAGAGAGACAAAAAAACCTAGTACTAATCCGCCGATGATGGACAGAGCCATATTGAACAATTTGCGCGGTTTTATTGGTTTCAGCGGGGGCATGGCGGCATCCACCAAGCGGATGTTGTTACCCATCAATTGGCCGGAGAGGTCTATCTTGAGACTCTGTATCACGCGGTCGGTCTCGGCCTTTATCTGCTCCTGCACGGCCTTGAGATTCGCAGTAAGCGCCAGAACCTCCGGGTGCCTGGGAGTGTAATGTCCGCTAGCCTCGGCAAGTTGCGACTTGAGCTTGGCCTCCTCGCGCTTCAAGTCCTGTATAAGGGTGTTGTTAACCACGGCAGGCAGGGACTCGTATACCTGGGCGGACTTCTTTCCGTCCTTTTCGCCCTGCAGGGCGGCCAACACATCTTTGGAGATAAAAAGCTGGTTGGAGAGGTTCTGTTCTATAAAGACCTTGGCCACGGTATTGGCTATCTCCGCTGCAAGCACAGGGCTGTATGAGTCGGCTTTTATATATACCAAGCGGCTGCGCGGCACCGGGGCTATGGTTACGGGTTTATCGAGCTTAAGATATCCGTAGGGGTTAGAGAACTCCGGGTATTTCTCCAAGTCAAGACGCTGGTAAACGGTCTTGAGGAGGCTTTCGCTCTTGAGCAGCTTGTACTGCGTCTGGTAGTAGTCCTCATTGCTGCGCTCCACGGCGGGGCCGCCCTGGTAGACCACGCTGTTGCCGCGCTCTTTCTCTATGACCAGCATGGCCTGGCCTTGGTAGACTGGGCGCGTGTTGAAGGTGACGAGTGAAGTAACTATCACCATGGCCGCCCAGACTGAGAGCACTATCCACCTGCGGCGCAGGACGAGGTCCAGGTAATAGGTGAGGTCGAATTCGAGCTCTTTTTCGGAAGTGTTGTTAGTCTCGTTCATAGGTTTTCCTTTTACTGGTTCCAGGCTTTTGCCGGGATGACGGTCGTTGGCGCGGCGGCGGCCAGCACTATGCGGCGGTATTCGTTGTAAAGCGGGAAGTCGGCGTTGATGGAGTACAGTCTCATGTTGCCGCGGGCTTCTTTTTTGAGCAGGCCGGCGGTCTCGAATTCGCGGAGTTTCTTGACGAGGTTGCGTTTGTCCAGGGAGAGGATCTTGGCTATCTCGTTGACGTAGAGGCGGTCCTGCGGGTGGGCGAAGAAATGGCCCAGCAGTTTGCGGGTTACGGCCGACTTGAAAGCGGTCAGGAGTGTCATTCTTTACACTTTTCGTTGTAGGAGGATACACCACTACCGCTCCCCCTAGATATCTTTATTATAGCAATTTGGGCGCAGGTCCGGGAGTGACTTGGGTTACAGATGGGCCGGATCCCGGCTTTCGCCGGGATGGCGGATAGCCGGCGGCGCGGGAAAGGCGACAGGCCCTTGACGGGGTAGCCTGCTATGCTATAGCGGGGGTGGGCTATGCTTTATCTGTACCTGGACGAAAGCGGCGACCTTGGCTTCGACTTCGTCAACAAGAAGCCGAACGAACACTTTACAATAGCGGTATTAGCGGTCAAAGGCCATGAACAGAACAGGGCGCTTGCCGGCGCCGTAAAAGTAACCTTGTGGCGCAGATTTAATGAGGCAAAGAACGCCGGGAAGCAAGAACTTAAAGGAAGCGCAACGGAGCTGCGGGCGAAGAAATTATTTTATCGCCTGTCCGCGCCCGTTGATTTCAAAGTGTACGCCGTGACAATAAACAAAAGAGGAGCCATGCCGTTCCTGGCCGCCGACAAGGAGCGGATATACAATTACATCGCTAGGCAAGTCCTTGAAAGGGTAGACCTGGATACTACCGGAGTAAGGGTGATCCTGACCGTGGATAAGAGCAAGACCGCGGCCAGGATCAACCGCTTCAATGAGTATATTATCGCACACCTGAAAGCACGGCTCGACCCGCGGATCCCGCTGGAAATTTTCCATCGCTCTTCCCAGGAAGTTCTGCAGCTTCAGGCGGCGGATCTGGTAGCCTGGGGTGTTTTCCGTAAGTATGAAAGGCGGGACACGGGCTGGGTGGAGAGATTGCGCGGGAAAGTC
>JAKAGP010000269.1 GCA_021825785.1 Nitrospirota bacterium | reverse complement strand
TCTGATAAAACTGGCTGGCCTTGTCCGGCTCGCCCAGCAGATAATAACAGTTGCCCAGGCCGACATATGCGCGGGGGTCCTTTCTAACGTCGATCGCCGCGCTGTAAGCGGCAATGGCATCTGAAAGCTCACCCGCCCTGCTCGAAGCCAGCCCATAGGAAAAAAGGCCGTCAAAATCCCTTCTGCCCTCAAGCGCGTTTAGACCAAGCGAATTGTCCGTGCCCTCGTTCACTGCGACCACCGCCCGCATTCCCGGAGTGGCCATATGGTAAACGCTCTCAGCCCAACCGCTAAGATATGGCACGAAGGCAAAAAATATCATTACCAGATATACGAGCACGCGGTCCCTTTTCTGAAAATACAGCCCAAGCAGGAGAAAAACAGAGGCAAGGAAAAAAATGGGGCCAAAAAAAGCCCCAATGGCCGGCACCAGGAAGAGGAAAAAATGTCTCCTGTCCTCGCTTATGTCATGCCTTAAAAGCGGGAATTCCTTTGACAGTCTAAGGGCCGCGGTGACGGCGAGGGAAATAAAAAAAGACCAGACAAGGGCAAAAGTGAGGAGGCCGGACAGATTCATGGCCCACCACCAGTTCCTGCCGTAAGCCTTGAAACCCTCAACGCCGTAGTAGAGCCCGCTTAAAAGACCGTTCGGGAAATCCCTGAGGTCCATGGCTGCGAGACTGAAATATGCCGGGGGAAAATCGGGTGAGACACGGATGGCCTGCTCAAGGAGAGCGCCTGAATGGATGGGATCATTTGCCGCCCTTTCCATCAGCACATAAGAAAGCGGCTCGTTTTCCTTCAAGGAGGGGTCTTTGATCTTAAGCTGGCCATTGCCGGAAGCCATTGCCTGGACAGCTGGCAGGGCGGCAAAACAAAATGCGAGGATAACAAAAATTTTAACGGCATTCAAAAAAAACTTACGTCTTCTCACCGATTCTCCGTTCATCTCCTCTGATGAGTCTCTTTATATTGCCTGTATGCCGCATGATTATCAAGAGCGCAAGGGCGGCAGCCGTAAAGACCACGGGCCGCGATGCGCCAAAAAAGTATGAGACAGCAGGAAGGGCCGCGAAGGCCAGAAGCGCAGCCAGAGAAGAATACCTGGTAATAAAAGCTACCGAAAGCCATACGGCAACCGCAAAAACCCCGGACAGCGGAGAAAGGGCAGCCATCACGCCCAGACTCGTAGCCACGCCTTTTCCGCCTTTCAGCTTAAGGAAAATAGAAAAATTATGGCCCAGCACGGCGCAAACTCCCGCCATGCCCTGCCATGCGGCATCGAAACCCAAAAGCCTGGCGATGCACACCGCCGCCGCTCCTTTAAGGGAATCCCCAAGAAGGGTAAACAACGCCGGCCATTTGCCCACGCTCCTGAGCACGTTGGTGGCCCCAATGTTGCCGCTGCCTGTTTTTCTGAGGTCGATGCCTTTAAGGCTTGCGGCCAAAAGACCAAAAGGGAGAGAACCCAGCAGGTAGCATGCGAGAAGGAAGGCAGGCTTCGCCATTTTGCCTAAACCGAGGATCTCCGGAAAGATATCGTGTATTTGACCCCGGAGAAGACCGCAAGCGCCAGGGCCACGTAAATGAGGACTGTGCCCAGATCGTGAAGCATTCCAAAATTCCTGCCGTCCAGGACAAGGCCCATGATCGCGATAAACTGAAAAACAGTCTTTACTTTCCCCCCCATCTCCGCGGGCATCACCATGCCTTTAGACAGGGCCACCACCCGTAGGGCCGTGACCAGAAATTCCCTGAGTATAAGGGCCGACGCCACCCAGACCGCAAGCTCTTCCATATAAACCAGGAGTATGAGCGCGGAGATGACAAGGAACTTGTCCGCGATGGGGTCCATCAGGATGCCGAATTTTGTAACGGTCCCCGTCTTCCTGGCCAGATAACCGTCAAACCAGTCCGTCATTGAGGCAAGCGCGAATATTCCCGCTCCGGCAACCGGATAATCGGGCGCCACGTACAGGAAAACAGGGATGACCAGCACCCTGCTTAACGTAAGGACAGTGGGCAGGTTAAGCTTTACTGTAGGAGTCGATGATGTCATCCCAGAGTCCTTTGGCCTTCAGTATGAATTCCACACATTCCCTTGCGGCCCCGCAGCCGCCCTTTGCCTTCGTTATCATGAGCGCGTGCCTTTTTGCCTCTTCGTGGGCGTCGGCAACGGCAACAGGAAGCCCGGCGCGCATTAATATGGGAATGTCCACGACATCATCGCCCACATACGCCGTTTCCATCGCCGGGAGACCCAGCTTTTCAAGTAGAGCCTCATATGCCGGGGCCTTGTCGATGCAGCGCTGGTACACCTCCCTGATGCCAAGCTCACTGGCCCGCTTTTCAACTACCCTGGAGTACCTCCCCGTTATCAGCGCCACATCTATGCCCGCTCTCTGGAGCAGCTTTATCCCGTGCCCGTCCCTTACATTGAATTTCTTATACTCGCCTTCTGCTCCGTCCAGGATTATACCCCCGTCGGTGAGGACCCCGTCCACATCGAAGATAAGCAGCTTTATCAATTTGGCCCGCTCTTTAAGGCCCCTTGTGTTCACAGGCCCCACAGGTTTAGTCTGTTTTTTCAAGCGATGCCCTTTTTAAGGATATCGTGGATATGTATGACGCCCGCTCCCCTGCCGGTCTCATCAAGGACCGCAAGCGTCGTGATCGAATGGGCTTCCATGACGGCAAGCGCCCGCGCGGCCAGTTCCTCCGGCCTTATGAACTTGGGGGTCTTGCTCATCAACTCGCCGGCTTTCATATCGAAAAGCTCCTTGCCATGGCGCTCGATGGCCCGCCTCAGGTCCCCGTCCGTTATCACCCCCTGCACAACGCCCGAGCCGTCCGTAACGAGGGTCATGCCGAGCCTTTTGGATGACATCTCCACGATCACACCGGACATGGACGTGTCCGGAGAAACACATGGCATGTCCTTGCCGCATATCATGAGGTCCTTAACGGTAATAAGAAGCTTCTTTCCCAGGCTGCCGCCCGGATGGAGGCTTGCGAAATCCTCCTCCCTGAACCCTCTTTTCTTTATCAGCACGACGGCAAGTGCGTCCCCCATGGCGAGGGCGGCGGTTGTTGAAGCCGTTGGCACTATGCCCATGGGACAGGCCTCCTCCTTCACGCTTATGTCGATCATGGCGTCAGCCGCGCGGCATAGCGTGGAACCGCAATTGCCGCTCATTACCGCCAACTGCACATTGAAGCGTTTCAGATGGGGCAGAATGGCTATGAGCTCTTCCGTCTCCCCGCTGTTGGAGATCGCAAGCACGACGTCATTCCTCATGACCATCCCCAGGTCCCCGTGGATGGCCTCTGCCGGATGGAGAAAGAGCGAAGGGATGCCGACCGAGGAAAAGGTGGCGGCGATCTTTTTGCCCACGAGACCTGACTTGCCCATGCCGGTTATGACGACCCTGCCCTTGCAGTCATCTATCATGCGGACTGTCTTTAAAAAGCCCTCGTCCAGGGCGCCGGTAAGCGCAAGCAGGGCATCGGCCTCTACCTTAAGGACCCTTTCAGCCTCACGCAGCAGATTTTTACTGTCTTTCATGATCTCTAAAGCGCCTCTTTGATTCTCTTGAGAGCAACCAGGAATTCCCGGACATCGTCAAGGGCTATCATGTTGGGCCCATCGCAAAGGGCCTTCTCCGGTTCAGGATGCACTTCCATGAAGATGCCGTCAGCCCCGGCGGCCACCGCCGCCTTTGCCAGGGTCAGGGCAAATTCCCTCTGCCCGCCGGACTGTGAACCCTGCCCGCCCGGCAGCTGTACGCTGTGAGTGGCATCGAACACCACGGGGTACCCGAAAGCCTTC
>JAKAGP010000268.1 GCA_021825785.1 Nitrospirota bacterium | reverse complement strand
CAAATGGCGGAGAAATACGGCATCCCGATGCACATACACCTTTCCGAAACCAAATGGGAGACCGGGGAGATCGAAAAACTCTATGGGCAAAGACCTGTAAAATTCCTGGACGGACTCGGAGTGCTTTCCAGCCGCGTGATAGCGGCACACTGTGTCTGGCTGGACGATGAAGAGATAGAAATAATGGCGGCACGGCACGTAGGTGTCTCGCACTGCGTGGAGAGCAACCTTAAACTTGTGTCGGGCTTCGCTCCCGTGTCCAGGATGATAGAGGCCGGGGTGAACGTAACTTTCGGAACGGACGGGGCCGCAAGCAACAATGACCTGAACCTGCTTGGAGAAATGGGTACCGCCTCAAAGCTCCATAAGACCATTTCAGAGGACCCCTCCTCAATAAACGCCGAGACGGCCGTAAAGATGGCTACCATTCGCGGCGCGGAGGCGCTGGGCCTCGGAGAAAAAATCGGTTCCATAAAAAAAGGAAAAGCCGCGGACCTCATCATGCTGGACCTGGACAAACCTCACCTGACGCCCATCTACAACATCTTCTCCCATATCGTGTACGCCGCAAGGCCTTCAGACGTTGAAGCCGTCATGGTAAACGGCAGGCTCGTCGTCAAAGACGGGCAGATCATCAGCGCGGACGAAAAAGAGATACTTCACAACGCCAGGGCGTGGGGAAAAAAGATAAAAGATTCGGTTTGAATGGCTTTACCCTGTAGCAAGCCGCAGGGAATTGCAAGTTAAAAACCCCAAAAAGATTGCTTTATTTTTTTGCTGTATTAGAATTAAAACAATGGAATCTTTAAAGACCGAGCCATTCAAGACATGCCCCTGTTGCAACCGCGTATGGCCCAAAAGGGAGTCCTTCCTGGCTGACAAGGAACTGGTGTTGAACGGATACCAGGCGGATTTTGAAGATCCCGGAGAGGGTCTGTTCATCTTTACCCATACAGACAAGGGTTGCGGCACCAGCCTGGCGGTCAAGACAAAAAGCTTCAAGGACCTTTATACCGGGCCCGTTTATGCCCGCCGAGGCCTGGGGACCGAAGATTGTCCCGGCGACTGTTTGGGTGAGTTCACAATGGACCGGTGTGACGCCAGATGCGAATACGCCTATATAAGGGAGTTATTGCAGATCATAAACCAATGGCCCAAGAATAAAAACGCCGCTTAAAAGAGCCGCCTGCTTTCATCTCAGGCCGCGCAGGCGGGCAGGAAAAGGTTTACCGCCGTACCGCTTCCCTCGATGCTTGTTATCTCCACATTGCCGTTCATTTTTGCCATCATCTTTTTTATCAGCACAAGCCCTAGCCCGGTACCGTTGGGTTTTGTAGTATAAAAGGGCTTAAAAAGGTTGCCTATCTCCGCCAGGGCTATGCCCCGGCCGTTGTCCTTTATTGTTATGAACACAGTAGTTTCCATCTGTCTTGCCCGAATGGTAATCCTTGGTTGATCAGTGCCGTCCAAGGCATCCGCCGCGTTCGAGAAGATGTTCAAAAGGACCTGTTGCAGCGCCCTCGGATCGGCAAACACGCCTTGCACCTCAGGCCCGATATCAGAGGTTATTTCTATGCCCCTGCTCAGAAAATCCCTGCCGGCAAGGTCCAGGAATTTTTCTATATATGAGGGCAGGGAAATATTTGTTATCTCCACGTCCTCAAACAAATTGAAATTCCTCAGTGACTTCAAAAGAAATTCAATCCGCTCCAGCTGCTCCAGCGCAGCATCCAGGTTTTTCCCTATCTCCCCTGTGCTGGAAGCGGAAAGCTTTTCTTTAAGAACGGTCAGTACGAGCTTGGCCGTATTCACCGGGTTGCCGATCTCATGCCTTATGCCGCTGAACACGTAACCGATGCTGTCCATGAGTGTCGCGGCATTCGCTATCGATTCCAGGCGCTTTTTCTGGGTAATGTCCCTGCCTATGTGGATCATGCCGATCAGCTTGTTACCGGCGTCAAACCTGGGTATCGCCGAGACCTCAAGGAATTTTTTAAGATGGGGCTCAAAAAATTCAGTGGTCCCCTGTTGCAGGGTCTTGAGACTGGCGCAGCTGGGACATTTTTCAGGAGGACATGCCTTGCCGTGGTAATATTCAAAACACTTTTTGGACCCGGCTTTTTCAAGCTGCGGCAGGCCCAGTATCGATTCGGCGGCTTTGTTTGCGCGAATTATATTGTAATCCGTGTCATGGATGGTGATCATCTCGCTTATCTGGTTGAAAACGTCTTCCCAATCCCGCTCGGACTGGGATATCAGCTCTTCCATCTTAACGCGGTCTGTTACGTCCTCAAGAAGGCACATCATTGCCGTGATGTTGCCGGCCTCGTCCCTGAGGGGCGAGATCGCAAGGTTCAGGTCGACGGACGAGCCGTCCTTTTTCCTTCTTTCCACCCGCGAGCCGCTTATGCTTTTCCCGGCCCTCACCATATTGAGGTAAACCTCAAACTGCTCTTTTTTATCTTCCGTGATAAACGGGCAGACCGCTCCTTTTACTTCCTTTTCCTGCCATCCGAAGATCCGCTCCGCCGCCGGGTTCCATAAAGTTACAATTCCGTCAAAATCAAGAACTATGATGGCAAGTGGAGACTCCTCCACAAGGGACCTGAGCGTTTCCGCCGTTTTGCAGGAGGCCTCTTTCAGTTTCCGGCGTTCGGTCAAATCCCGTACCACCTCTATGCCCGCGATGATCCTGCCATCGTGCCCCTTGAGGGGCGAAGCGGTTATGTCGACATATCTTATGCCTTTGCCGGTTACAACTTCCCTTTCCATCCGGTGCACCTTGCCGTCTTCGTAACACATCTCCAACTGGCAGCTTTCGCATACCCGGCCGTTATGTTCATATGCCTGGTAACAGAATTCACCGGTGTGCCTGCCAGCCTCTGCAATGGAAGCCTCATTCTGATAGATTATCCTGAAATCGGTATCCTGAATGGTAACGGAGTCTCCGATTGCGGAGAGTATGGCCGCCAGATTCAGATGGGAAATTGTTTCTATGGAGTTTTCGTTTTTTTTATGCAACTTGGGCTCTATGTACTTTGATCATTTTGCTGAAGCTTCTAGCGTGGGAAGGATCTTCTGATTACGTACCGAATTTAGAAAGTCGACGCTTGTAAAATTATAACATTATAAAATTTTTTCTTTCAACCAAACCATAACTAAGTTCATTAAAACTGAGACACTATCAAAAAGAGGCCGGCCTTAATCCAGCCTTGTTCTTCCCTCAAGCGATTTTTTCATCGTTATCTCATCGGCAAACTCGATGTCGCCCCCGAGGGGAAGACCGTAGGCGATCCTGGTTACGGTAACATTGCAAGATCCCAGCGCCTCCTTTATGTGCCTGGCCGTAACCTCGCCCCTGGTATTGGGATTGGTGGCGATAACAACCTCTTCCACCCCGTCGCTGGAAACCCGATCCACCAGTTCCTTGATCCTCAACATCGCGGGCGTAATGCCATCAATCGGCGAGAGAGCGCCCTGGAGCACATGATAGAGGCCGTTAAATCCGCCTGAGCGTTCCACGACGAGTATATTGCTTGGCTCCTCTACAACGCAGATCCTCTTTCTGTCCCTCAAGGAGTCCCTGCATATCTCGCACGTGTCCGAATCCGTTATGTTGAAGCAGCTGCGGCAGAACCTGGCGTTCTGTTTGAGGGCGGTTATCGCCCCCGCCAGGCCGAGCGCGTCCTCGTCTTTCATGTTGAGTATAAAAAACGCGAGCCTCTGGGCGCTTTTCCTTCCCACCCCCGGAAGTTTCGTAAGCTGCTCTATAAGGTTCTCTATTACGCCCCTGGCCATGTGTTTTCTGTCTTACGCTCCGAACATTCCGCCAAGCCCG
>JAKAGP010000267.1 GCA_021825785.1 Nitrospirota bacterium | reverse complement strand
GGACCGGATATCAGTTACACCGGACAAGGCGGAGGTGCGGGGCCCCAAAGACACGGTGGACAAACTTGACACCTTAAAAACAGAGCCTATTGACATTAGCGGAGTTAATGATACCTTGGAAAAGGATGTTGAGATCAAGGTCCCGGACGACGTTGAAAGGGTAATACCCGGGGAAGTGCGCGTAAAGATATCGACAAGGAGAAAAAAATGAAGAAAAAACTCTTCGGAACCGACGGCATACGCGGCAAGGTCAATCATTTCCCCATGTCTCCGGAGACCGTTATCAAAATAGGGATGGCCGCGGCTATGGCGCTTAAAAAAAAGCATGGCCGGAACATGATCCTGATAGGCAAGGATACCCGGCTTTCGGGCTACATGATCGAAAGCGCGCTTACTTCCGGCATCTGCTCGATGGGCATGAACGTCATCCTGGTGGGCCCCCTTCCCACTCCCGGCGTGGCATTCCTCACAAAGACGCTCAGGCTGGATGCCGGGGTCGTGATCTCGGCCTCGCATAATCCCTTTGACGACAACGGCATTAAATTCTTCAGCTCTCAGGGGTTCAAGCTGCCCGACGAGGTGGAAAACCAGATCGAAGAGATGGCGGAGGATGATGAGTTTTTCAAAAAAAGGCCAGCCGGGCATGAGATAGGCAAGGCATTCAGGCTGGAGGACGCTAAAGGGCGTTATATCGAATACATAAAATCGACAATCCCCAAAAACGTCTCCCTTGAGGGATTGAAGATAGTGGTGGACTGCGCCAACGGAGCGGCTTACAAGATAACCCCCTGGGTCCTTGAGGAACTGGGGGCGGAGGTCATAACCATCAACGGTAAGCCAGATGGAACGAACATAAACGCCAGCTGCGGCTCACTGCACACGGAGGGCCTGAGAGAGGCGGTGCTCACCCACAAGGCGGATATAGGCGTGGCCCATGACGGCGACGCCGACAGGACGATATTGGTGGATGAAAAAGGTGAGATAGTGGACGGGGACCACATGCTTGCCATCTGGGCACTCGAACTTAAAAACGAGGGAAGGCTTCCGGGCGAAACCGTTGTGGCCACGATAATGAGCAACCTTGGAGTTGAGCGTTTTCTGGAGGGGCATGGGATAAAATTCATAAGGGCAAACGTGGGGGACAGGTTTGTTACCGAGAAGATGCTCAAGGGCGGTTTCGCCCTTGGAGGAGAGCAGTCCGGACATATAGTAAACCTTCACTTGAACAGCACGGGCGACGGCCCCATTACTGCGCTTCATATGGTCTACCTGGTCAAGAAATTGGGGCTCCCCCTCTCCGGGCTCAAGGCCCCCATACCGGTTTACCCACAGGTCCTCGAAAATGTGACCATTAAAACCAAACTAAACCCTTCAAACATACCCGGCCTTGACGACATGATAAAGAAGGCGGAAAAGGAACTTGCGGAAAACGGCAGGGTACTTGTGCGCCCTTCGGGCACCGAACCCAAGATAAGGGTGATGGTGGAAGGCAAGGATGGCAACACGGTGGACAGGCTGGTCCGGCAGATATCCTCCTATATCAAGGAAAAGACCGCATAAACGCGCCCTGGGGCCGTTTACTTGTGGTGTAAATGGGCCGATTCCCGGCGCGCTTGTCTTGCGGGATGACAACACAAGGTTACACTGTTGTAAGCCACAGGGGAATTGCAAGTTCAACCCAAAAAAGACATTATCCTTTTAACAAGCACTGCCCTCACCTCTGTGTCAAAAACAGCCTCCGCATGGTTTACCGGAAAATTCAGGTGTTCCTGTCCGTATGGATAGACGGAGCTTTTGGCGGAGACAAGCCCGTCGCCCAGTCCGCTTTTTATTTCATCAGGCAGGGCCCATCCGGGCATTATCTTCTCAAAGAGCTCAGGAAATCCCATCCCCAGAAAACTGAAAAGCCTCGGGTCCGTACCCCCGGCTGAGATCGAAGGGCACTTAACGGAGGGAGGGGTGAGCCCCGTGTAAAACCCGGAGCCGGGCAGAAGCTCGGCCACCGCGGGGCTTTCGATAAAGGCGATGATCCTGCTTATTGACGTACCGATCTTGGTCTCGATCCCTTTGGGCTGAATGGTTTTTATGAGCGCCGTCGCGGGCCTTGCAATGACCGCCCATCTGGCGAGTGTCGTGCCTAGATGCGGGCTTGCAATACTTATGAAACCCTTTATTGACAGATTGGCGCGCTCCAGATATTTACTTGCTATCAGGCCTCCTCTGGAATGGCCCACGAGGACCACGCCGCATGGTTTTTCGGCTTTTACTCTATCCAGCAAACCCTTCAGGGCAAGCGCTGCTTCTTCAATTGCCCCCGCCGGCCTTCTGAAAGAAAAAGCAAGCGTCGTAAACCCGGCGGAAGCGAGGTCATGATACAGGCTTTGGAGTCTTTTAGTTTCATGGCCGCCATTTTCATCAGCACCAATTGCGCCCGCCTTCAAGTCCGTCCGCGCACCCGGTTTCACGCGCATCCTTACAATGCTTCCCAGCGGGAAAAGGCCTCCCAATATGCACGCCTCATCCGGGGCCGACCACATCCTTTTATCCACCCCGAGGCCATGAATGAAAATCACCCAGGGCATGTCTTTTCCGCCCCGGATAATGTCCGCGCTCTCCCACTCGTCCTTTGGAAAAACGCGCTGTTTCTCTTTTTCTTTTCCTGTCCTTTTTCCCGCTCGTTTAAAGATCATTATTAAGATTCTGCGGCCATGTGTTTTTGAGTTTATCTCCGGCCATGCCCATTATATTTCCAGAAGCGTGCGGTGCAGCCCTTTGACTACTTTTGCCATTGCATGGAAGTTAAGCGAATCTATTGTATCAGTCTCCTGGTGATAGTTTCTGTTTCTGTAATATGCGGTATCCGTTATCATGACCGCCCTGAAACCGTGGCGCCAGAAGGCCGAATGGTCCGAATGACTGATACCCGCAGCCTGGGATGGCGCGATCAATGACCTGACCCTTATATCCGCATTTTTTCTGATCTTCCTCTTAATGAGAGAAACATACCTGGACGAATTTAAATTTCCAACCACGGCCAGGAAGTCAGCGGTTTTGGGGTAAATAAATTGCATTCCCGAAAAAGGATAATTCTGGGTCCCGGCTCCATCGAAATAACCGATCATTTCCAGGCAGATCATGACCTCAACCGCCACATTGTTTTCCCTGAGGGACTTTGCATACACCATGCTTCCCATATTGGCAGAGCCAAAACAGGGAGACTCTTCATTGGCAAATGCAGCAAAGACCAGGCGTTTCCGTAGAGTCTTTCTTTTACACAATCTTGCAAGTTCAAGCATTCCGGCAACGGCGGATGCATTGTCATCGGCTCCGGGAGAACCAGGCACGGTATCGTAATGGGCGCCAAGCACTATAACGCCTTCCTGGGTCCCGGACCTCTCAGCTATCAAATTGGAGACAGCGTTTCCGTAAGCGGTAAATTTCTGCCTGGATACATCATAACCGCTGTCTGCAAGGACCCATTCAATATAATCCGCAGCCGCATCCAGAGAACCCTTTTTCCACAGATGCCGTTCACCGATCTTTACGGACAACCGGTCAACATGCCGGTACAGGTTATTTTCCAATGTGTCATGGTTGAACATGGGATATAAAGATAATAGACGAAAAAACGGGTAATGGAAATGCAAGGCAGAGAAGAAACTCTGTTACGTCCAGCTCAGGACCGGCGTGGGTTTCCAGAAGAATATGTGATGTGTCCTCTTCCTAAATTCCCATGGCCTTGAGCATCTCCATTTCCTTGCGCAAAATGGTGTTTACAACTTTATCTAGGCCGATCTTTTTTTTGGATGCCGTTTTGCCAAAAAACTCTTTGACTTCTTTAT
>JAKAGP010000266.1 GCA_021825785.1 Nitrospirota bacterium | reverse complement strand
TCTACAGGGTCAAGGAGTCCAGGCCCGGCGCGGTGGAGTTCGGCGCGGGCTACGGCGAATACGAAAAATACAGGGGATTCCTCGGCGTCTCTTACAAAAACCTCTTCGGGATGGACAGGCTGGGCTCCGCGCGTTTTGAGTTCAGCTCTCTGGAGAGGCGCCTGATAGTAAACTACGACGAGCCCTGGTTCCTGGGATACAGGCTCCCGTTCAGGGCCTTTGCCCTGGCCGAAAGCAGGGAGCAGAAGAATTTTGACACGGGCCAGGTGAGCTACAAGCTCGTGAGGTACACGGCCACGGCCGGCGTGGAAAAACAGCTCACAACCCATCTGAAGGTGGAGCTTTACCATGAGTTCTCGATTGTGAGGACCTATGACGTCCTGCCCGGCGTGGTGCTCTCCAGGGAGGACGTGGGTACCCTCGCCATAAGCGACTTAAAGCCGGCCGTGGGCTATGACACCAGGGACAATCCTTTCAACCCGACCAGGGGCGTATTCGCGGGGGCGACCCTGAAACTTGCCAGCGCGGCCTTTCTCTCTCAGACAAATTTCGTGGAGCTCATCGTCCGGGGGGCGAAATATCAGTCCCTTTCAAACCGGCTGGTGCTCGCCTACGACGCCAGGGTGGGGCTTGCCGAGGGGCTTGGCAGCACGCAGGAGCTGCCCATAGTCGAGAGGTTTTTCCTGGGGGGCAGGGACAGCGTGAGGGGTTATACCCAGGACAGCCTGGGCCCGCTTGCGTCCGATGGCACCCCCATCGGGGGCAACGCCTTTTTCGTCTCCAACCTGGAGTTGAGGACCGAGATAACAAAAGACTGGTGGATCGTCCCTTTCCTGGACGACGGCAACGTATGGCTGACGATTGGGCAGATAAAGCCCCTGGATATCAGGTTCGCAACGGGAATCGGTCTGAGGTACATGACCCCTGTCGGACCCATCAGGCTCGACTATGGAGTAAAATTGAGCAGGCGGGCAGGGGAGAGCAGAAGCAAGATAGATTTCAGCATAGGCCATGCATTTTAAAAATTTTCAATCCCATATGATAATAGCCGTATTTTTATCGCTATTTCTTTTTCTCGTTGCTCCGGCAGCGCCGGCTTCCGTGGAGATTTCAGGCAGTCCCGCCGCGGGAGGGATTTTAAAAAGCAGCCCATGCGCTGAAAAAATCCTGGACAGAACTGTCGCGCTGGTCGGCACAGACGCGATACTGCTCAGCGAACTTGAGGCCCGATACCGCCAGGCCAAAAAAATCACGCCCGGTATAACGAAGGCCCAGGTGCTCCAGACAATGATAAACCGGCTGCTGCTGCTCAGGGAGGCCAGGAAGATATTCCCCGAGACCATGAGCGATGAGCAGGCCATCCGGGAATTTACGGATTTCAAGATCAGGGCCTTCGTAGTGGTGCCGGAAGATGCGGTGAGGAATTTTTACGAGGAAAACAAGACCAGGATGGGTGGCGCGCCCTATGAGCAGGTGAGGGGGCAGATTGAGCGCCTTCTTAAGGAAAAGGAGATAAACCAAAGGCTCCAGAGCTATCTTGAGACCCTCAGGCAAAAGTCATACATAAGGGTCTTCCTTGCAAACACGCCGTCGATATTCCATTAGGTTCTCCAGGCCGGTTCCCCCCGGAACCTCCCAACCCTCCTTCCGAAGGGACTAACCATGCAAACCTGTAGTTGTGTCATATCGCAACTCTCCAGTGCGTCATTCCGCGCAAAAACTGAAAAAATAATCCTCCGGCCTTAGGCAGGGAAAAGTCGTAAACTCCTTGAAATAAAAGTCGAAATTAATCCCTGGCCTATTATTCTATTTGAATTACTATAGGGTGGGTATGGAAATTGCTATTGCCAGTTGCGACGGGAAAGATATTGAAAGGAGGTAAGGAGATGAAAAAGGCAAAATACGCGAGGCCCCGCATAATCGGCTCCGTTTGCGTGCATCCCTGCTAGGGCAGGCAACAGGCGGCGGGTGGCAAGCAGGGCAGGAGCTGGAAGGCAGCCCGCCTGTCACTTGCCGCCTTGCGGCTTTACAAGGGTAAAAATCATCAGGGGAGGAGTAAGTGATGCCAATGAAAAAATGGTTCGCCGTCTTTATAAGTTTCACTATTTCCATATTGCTGTCCTCCGGGGCTGCGATGGCGAACGGCACTATTACCGCGACCTTCATTTATAACGGAAGCGGGGTAAACCAGCCGCTGGCAGGGGCCTATGCATACCTGCACGTCTATCCGGAAGGGCCGTTTATAGCTGAAAGTAATTTCAGGGCGGCCCAGTATATCCTGGGGCCCTCCGATTCAAACGGTAATTTTAGTGTGAGCGTCCCGGCGGGGACATATCGCATCATGCTCGTAAGGAGGGCGCCGCTTTCAAACACCAATACCGCCGCCCAGGAATACGGCCCGCCCAAAAACGGGGATTATACGTGGCACGATGCCGGGTCTCCCATAACCGTCACGACGGGGGCCGCAGTCAATCTCGGTACGGTCTACGCGAGCATATTTTCCGGGCCGATAACCGTCACGGGGAAGGTCACAACTTGCAACTGGGTTTATAGTTCATCCCTGGGGACGTATTATTGCGCCCCCGGTTCCCCCGCGGCGAACCGGTTCGTGTTCGCGACGACAACACCCTGCCCGTTCACTCTCCGTCATTCCATCCACGTGGAATATTACTGCCGGCCTTATGTGAAATATGCGGCCTTGGCGCCCACGGACGCAAACGGCAGTTACATCCTGCATCTCCAGAACCCTGGGACTTATTATATTTATTCGGCCAATAACCCCGGGCAAACAGGATATTCGCGTCACGCAGCCTGGACACTGCCATGTGGCCAGATAAGCGGCTCACAGTATACAAACCATGTAAACCCGATTGCAGTAACAGCGGGCGGGACATTTAACATGAATTGCAACTGGGGGCATCCATAATGGGACAGGTGAAACTAATGAGGAAGATTCTTGCCATAATCGCCGTTATGGCTTTTTCAGTGATGTTTTCTGCCGGGCAAAAGGCTGCGGAGGCGCTCATACTCTCGGCTACCGTCCAGTACAACGGCCAGCCGCTTTCCGGCGCCTACGTCTATTATCGTCCGGCTGGCCAGACGCCCCTGGGACAATATTTCAATAGCAGCGCGACCATATGCGGCCCTACGGATGCAAGCGGGAATATCTCCTGCAGCATTGCATCCCCTGGCGCTTACGATGTAATGGTCCGCAAGCCGTCGGCCTATCATTATTACTGCCCCATGTCCGATTGCGGACCGATATATTACGGGCCTCCCGTTGCCGGGGATTACATCTGGCAAAACAGGGGCAGCGTGACCCTTAACCAGGATATGGATCTTGGCATTATAAACACCACCGTTTACGGCGGCATCGTGCCGATTACGATATCGGGGACGGTGAAAGGCGCCTCCGGCAAGCCCCTTGCCGGATGGGCGGTAAAGGCGGCTACCGTGCCGGACGAATCGGACAACTGGGCCTACGCCCACTCCTTCAACGAGTGCGGGGCAATGAAATACCCGGCCTGGACTGACGCAAACGGCAACTATACCGTTACAGTCGGGACAGCCGGCGCCTATTACGTCTACGCGAGCCCGACCCTGAATTTCGCGAACACCAACTACCCTGGCGGCTACCCCACATGCACTACGGCCGTCGGGTGCGAGGCCTGCGGGGACTATTACTATTTCAACTGCCCGGTGAGCGTCACCTCATCCGTGACGGGAGAGAATATCACGGTGCCGGGTTACTAAAAGGACGAATATATCTGTTTGTCTTGAGACTTCGGAAAAACCGGACCTGAGGGGCCGCCTTGAAGCGACCCCTTTTTTATCCTGAAATAAT
>JAKAGP010000265.1 GCA_021825785.1 Nitrospirota bacterium | reverse complement strand
TCGAGCCGGAACGGGCACCTGTGATAGTGCACCCCGTCTATGAGTTCATAATGGGACTGTCCCTGCCCCATCCTTGTGAATACGTGGACTTCGTGCCCCCTCCGGTCGAGGGCCGCGGCAAGCTCGGTCACATGGACGGCCACGCCGCCTACCGCAATGGAATGGAGCGATTCCCAGCAAAGCAGACCTATTCTCATTTCTCCCCCGATGACCATGCAGCGTTATTGATGGAGGTGTCCGGTATTCAGCCCAGGCAGACCCCGGGTTGGAAAAACCTAAAATCATTCTATCACTTTTCAGGCACAAGAAAAGCCCGGTTTGCCGGCGGGACGGATTTTTATTCTTTCCCTATTACGTGCAGTTTCATCAGCCGGGTTGTGCCCTGGATATTGGGGATGCCCGCGGTGATGACGATTATGTCGCCTTTTTTGGCGAGCTTTTCGGACAACAGGGCCTTTTCCACTTCCTTGAACTGCGCGTCCATGCTTTTTAGCTTCCGTATCCTGCGCGCCAGTACGCCCCAGTACAGCGCCATGCGGCGCATCACGTGCTCTGAGGGGCTGAAGGCTATTATCTCCACTTCGGGGCGCAGCATGGAGATAAGCTTTGCCGTGGAGCCCGATTGGGTGAATGCAATAATGCACTTTGCCCTTACGCTTTGCGCGGCATCCGTTGCGGCGCGGGCCACGGCCTCTGAAAAAGTGCCCCTCTGCTGGTAGCGGCCGGGGATTGGCAGAGACAGCTCCGTCTCCTCGATGATCCTGCCCATCATGTCCAGGGTCTCCAGCGGATATTTGCCGACCGATGTCTCCTGGGAGAGCATCACGGCGTCCGCCCCGTCAAGTATGGCATTGGAGACATCGGTGGTCTCGGCCCTCGTTGGACGGGGGCGTTCGGTCATGGACTCAAGCATCTCCGTCGCCACTATAACGAACTTCCCGGCCCTGTTGGCCTTTTCTATGAGGGACTTTTGCGCTATCGGCACGTTTTCGGGCGGGATCTCCACGCCCAGGTCCCCCCTGGCCACCATGATGCCCTCTACAAGGGGCAGTATTTCATCCAGGTTCCTTATCGCCTGCGGGGTCTCTATCTTTGCTATTATCGGGAGCCCTTCCGCTCTTTCCCGGCCCAGGAATTCCCTTAGCGCAAGGACGTCTTTTTGGGTGCGCACATAGGAGAGCGCCACATAATCCACCCCCATCCTGATGCCAAGGCGCATGTCGGCTTCGTCTTTTTTCGTGAACGATACGTCCACGGGCTTGAGACCCGGCAGGTTCGCCCCTTTTTTTTCCTTCAGTATGCCGCCGGTCTTCACGACCGCCCTGAGGTAATCCGTCCCCTTTTCCGTTATCTGCAATTCTATCAGGCCGTCGTTGAGCAATATGCGGTGCCCTTCCTCGGAGGCGTCTATCAAATGCGGGTATCTTATGAAGATCGTATTTTCATCGCCGGGGCCGCCCCCCCGCTTTACAGTCACCGTCTGCCCCTTCCTTAGCTCCACCTCCGAGCCCTTCAGCGTGCCCACCCGGATTTTTATCCCCTGCAGGTCCAGCATTACGGCAACCGTTTTTTTGAGCCTCGCGGCCTCTTCCCGTATCGTCTTGAGCGCGCCCTCATGGAAGGCGTGGGTGCCATGCGAGAAGTTCAGGCGCGCCACGTTCATGCCCCTCGATATAAGCCCGCTTATCATTTTTTTATCGGCTGTGGCGGGGCCTATGGTGCAGATTATTTTTGCCTTTCTTTGCATGAGATTAAATTAACACAAGGGTATGATGTTGGCAAATCGGGAGGGCCTCCGATCACTGCCGCTCACCCCAACCCTTGTATGATAGCGGGAGAGGGAGGAGCAAAACGGAAGGTGAGGGAATTCAGGACGTTAATTATGCCGGGATCAATAATCGGGTGGCGGGTTGGAGCCTTTTTGGTTATCATATATTATTGAATTAAATCCAGCTTAAACAGGAGAAGGGGAAAAAGCAATGGAAAAAAAGAAAAAGACGGAAGGCAAACGTGCCGGGAGCGCCTTGATGAAGGAAATGAAGCCCAGCCCGGAGCTGGCCAGGATAGTCGGGGACAAGCCGCTGCCCAGGACGGAGGTGGTCAAAAAACTCTGGGACTATATCAAGAAAAACAAGCTCCAGGATGAGGCCAATAAAAGGAACATAAATGCCGATGCCAACCTGCTTCCGGTGTTCGGCGGGAAAAAGCAGGTTTCCATGTTCGAGATGACAAAACTGGCAAACCGCCACCTGAGCTGATTGAATGGATAACGAGCGCATTCCCCGTGGTTTGCCACGGTGAGGGGCCGGTCAGGCGGCCGCGCAGAAAAGACGCGGGTCACGCCTGACTGGTAAGCAGACGCTCGAAACTGCCGGCTGGCAGCGGCCTGCTGAAGAAGAACCCCTGTATCTCATCGCAGCCGCTTGCCTTCAATGCCTCGAACTGGCCTCCGGTCTCGACCCCTTCCGCAACGGCCTTTTTCCTCAGATTGTGGGCTATCGAAATGACCGCGCTCACTATGGCCATATCGTCAGGGTCGTCCATTATCCCCTCGATGAACGATTTGTCTATCTTTATTTTCTGGATGGGCAGTCTCTTCAGGTATTCAAGGGATGAATACCCGGTGCCGAAGTCGTCGAGCGAAAACTTTATTCCAAGCCCGGCGAGCTTTGCCAGGCTTGGTATTGAAAAACTCGTGTCCCGCATCGCGGTGGTCTCAGTTATCTCGATATCAAGCCAACCCGGGTCCAGCCCCGTTTCTTCAAGCACCCTGGACACAAGCTTCGGGAAGTCCGGCTGATGGAACTGGCGCTCGGAGAGGTTTATCGAGACGCATATGCGCGGCAGCCCGGCGTTCTGCCATGCCTTGTTCTGGGCGCATGCCGTGCGCAGTACCCATTCGCCGATGTCCAGGATAAGGCCGGTCTCCTCGGCAAGCGGTATGAACCGGGCCGGGTCCAGCAGCCCCATTTCCGGATGCTGCCACCTGACCAGCGATTCCGCGCAGGTAATCTCCCCGGTTTTGGCGTCAATCTGGGGCTGGTAATGCAGGACCAGTTCCCCTTTTTCAAGTGTCTGGCGGAGCCTGTTTTCAAGTTTTATCCTTTCCAGCGTCCGTTTGTTTATCAGTGGGTCGTAGAACCGGAATGCGTTTTTGCCGCTTTCCTTGGCGTAATACATGGCTATATCGGCGTATTTGAGGAGCACGTCCATTTCACCTGAGTCATCGGGACAGATGCTTATCCCTATGCTCGTGGTTATATTCAGTTCATGCTCTTTTATCTGGAAAGGATTCTGGAAAGAGGAGATTATCTTCCTGGCAACCCGGGCCGCGTCTCCGCTGTGGGCTATGCCGGCGAGCAGGATATTGAACTCGTCTCCCCCGATCCGGGCCACCGTATCGGATTCCCGTATGCACGTCTTGAGTCTGCCTCCGACCTCCACAAGCAGCCTGTCCCCGGCGTCGTGGCCCAGGGTGTCGTTTATGTTTTTGAAGCGGTCGAGGTCCAGAAAAATTACCGCGAGCTTTTTGCCGTTCCTGCGCCTCTCGCTTATCTCCTGGCTGAGGCGGTCCATGAACAGCGCCCTGTTGGGAAGCCCCGTGAGCGTGTCGTGAGAGGCCTGGTGCTTGATTATCTCCTCCATGCGCTTGCGCTCCGTTATATCGGCCGCCATGCTCATTATCAGTTTCCTGCCGTCATGAAGGCTGCCCAGCGGAACGGAGCTGAATTCCCATGTCCTTGAGTCCCCGGATTTGGTCCTGATAACGTGCTCCCCCTGCCCGATGCGCGTATCCGGGGCCGCGGCCGACGCCTTTTCGAGCCAGACGGAGACGGCCGGGATGTCCTCGAT
>JAKAGP010000264.1 GCA_021825785.1 Nitrospirota bacterium | reverse complement strand
CGTATTCATCCCGACCCTCAATGAAGACGCATCCCTGCTCAGGAAAACAATCCTTGGCTGCATCAGGATGGACTACCCCCACAGGACCATCCTGCTTGACGACGGCAACCGTCCGGAGATCCAGGCGCTCTGCGAGGAATTGAAATGCGTTTACCTGGCGCGGATCAGCCATGAACATGCCAAGGCCGGCAATCTGAATTTCGGCCTCAAATATTCCAACGCAGATTTCGTGGCCATCTTCGACGCGGACCACGTCCCGCAGCATGATTTTCTCACAAAGCTGCTCGGGTATTTCAAAGAGGAAAAAGTGGCCCTGGTCCAGACCCCGCAGGATTTCTACAATCTGGATTCTTTTGAACACAGACGCACCGGGGACAACGGCCTCTGGACGGAAGAGTCTCTGTTCTATTCGCTGATAATGCCGGGCAAGGACCATTGGAACGCCGCCTTTCTCTGCGGCAGCGGCGCCGTTTTGCGCAGAAAGGCATTGGATGATATAGGCGGTTTCGCCACCGGGACGGTGACCGAGGACCTTCACACGTCCATAAGGCTGCATTCAAGGGGCTGGAGGTCAGTTTACCACCGGGAAAGCCTTGCTCACGGAATAGCGCCCCAGGAACTGAAACCTTTCCAGAGCCAAAGGCTCAGGTGGGGCATGGGGGCCATGCAGATATTCGCGAAAGACAATCCCCTTTTCAAAAAGGGGCTCACAATCCCCCAGCGGATAAATTATATGGCCTCCATGACCACCTATTTTGACGGGTTCCAGAAACTTGTTTACTATTTTTCTCCCGCGGTGGTGCTCTTCAGCGGCGTCCTGCCGATAACGGCATACAACATGGCCTTTCTGGTCAGGTTTGTGCCCCATCTCGCATTGTCCATGGTCGCATACGAGGAGATGTCCAGGGGCTACGGCAAGAGTTTCCTGATGGAACAATACAACATGACCAGATTTTACGTCTTCATAAAATCCGTGTTCAGCTTTTTAAGAAGAAAGAAGATCGCCTTCAAGGTGACCCCCAAATCCGGCTCCCCGGCGAAAGCAAGTCCCGGGCTGCTCACCCCGCAGATACTCGTGCTGGCTGGCAGCGCCTCGGCCATTGCGTGGGCATTGTTTTTTGCCCCCTACAGGCTGGCGCACGGCTTTGTGATAGCCAATATCCTGTGGGCGTTTTTAAACTCGGGCATCGCGTTTCTGGCGATAAAATATTCGTTGGGGAAGGTCCAGAGGAGGAAGGATTTCAGGTTCCCGGCTAAAATTGTCGCCCTTGTCAATTCGGAAAACAATGACACCGCCATCGCCATCATCGAGGACATACATGAAAAAGGCATTTCCATGAATTCCTTTGCCAGGCTGGACCCGGGGAAGAAAACGGAATTAACGTTCCTGTTTCCCGGCAAGCCCGTCAGTCTAAGCGGCAGGATCCTCAACGGCGGTCCTCCAACCGCGGACGGATTGCGCCATTTCTACCGGATGGCGTTCGATGAGGTTGCCGCCGATGCGCAAAACAGGATAATAGAGTTCTCGTTCACCTATGCGCTGAACAAGATGATGGGCGAGTCCGCGACGGTCTTCGATACGCCGCTTGAGAGAATCGGGCAGTTTATCGAGAGGAAGAGGACTTTCATTAACAGGAAGCCGAGATACAAAATTCAGCTTGCGGGTTTTTACCGCCAGAAGGACAACGGCGAAATGGCGCCCTTCGTAACTGAGGACATAAGCGAAACAGGGATGAGGCTGGCGACATACAGCCGCATGGCGCCCGGGGCCGCCGATTTCGAAATATTTTTGCCTGAAGACAATTTACCGGTAAGGGGGACCATCATGTGGGGCAGGGACACCGGCTCGGATTCTTACAGGGTGTGGCGTTATGGAATAAGGTTCGACGAGGAGAGTGTAAAAACCATCGCGGGGAAAGCGGACCTGTTCGGCCGGCTCTCCGCCCCGCCGCGCGGCGGAGGAAAGGGCAGATGATCTCCCCGAAAAACAATGCCATCATAACCGCCATATCCCTGTTGGTTCTTCTTTTCCCCAGGCCGGCGTCCGCAACTTCCTACGGAGTCGCCGCGGGCACGGAAATGGACACCGACAGCTCCGGGTATTCATATCTGGGGTTCGTGGCGGAAAAGCCCGTCAGCAAGGATATCTCCATAATGGGCCGATTATGGCTCGATTATCTGAGATACTCGTTCGACCAGGGCAGCGGCAGGACTTACGCCTCCGCCCCGGGCATACAACCCGCCCTGGGCATAAAAAAATATTTTTCACTCGGTTTTTCGGGCTCCATCTACGCGGGCTGGGAGAGCAGGAACACGTCGGTCCGCGGCGTGGTAAACGGGGTAAGCGTAAAGGGCGTTACAAACAGCGCCGTCCTCCAGGGCGAGCTAGACAAATGGATAAAAAACAACAATATTAATTTCGGCGTCAGCTACAGCACCGGGACCGGTTTCATTTGGTCGCGCCTTCGCCTGAAAAAAGGGGTCTCCGGCGGCCTCCTTCCGATAAGGCTGGGCCTCGAATTCATAGGCATGGGAAACAGCGATTACAAGGCGTTCGAGGCAGGCCCGCTTGTGGAGTTCTACTGGCCCGGGGCGAATGCCTCCGTAATATTTGACGGAGGATATAAAAACAGCTCCAGCATGGATAACGGCGCATACGGCGGGATTGAATTGTACCGCGGGTTTTAATTTTGGCTCTTCAGGGTTTAGCATGGGTTAAAATAGTTTTTCTTTCCTGAGGAAGATGGCAGGGGCACAGGGTTGAGAGGGCGGGGAAGGCCGTTATCTCCTCTCCCTTGAGGGGAGAGGCAGGGAGAGGGTGAAGGGAGGGGGAATATCCACAGAAAACCTGGTAGAGCCTTAATTTTTAACCCCGGCCTGAACCGGGGCCGCGCAAAAAAACCCTGCCGCTTGCCCCCATCCTATTTCCCCAGATTATTTGCCGGCCTGAAATCTCCTTCCCAGAAATGCCAGGCCAATCAGCCCGAGCCCAAACAGCAGGATGGCGGACGGCTCCGGCACGGACGTCGTCAGGGTCATATCCGACACGTGTATGTAATCCCAATAGTTGTCCGCCTGGTCCACTACAAAGCTCAGCGTGTTCAGGCCCGTCTGGAATCCGCTTGACATTGTAAAGTCCTGCCAGGCAGGCCAGCCCCACTGATAAACCGTTCCAGTGGCCCTGACGCCGTTTAAGTAAACGCCGTCCATGGCGTCATCGGCCGCCCAGTATCCGGTCAGGGTAATGTCCGCAGGGTCATAAGCGGCCAGATTGAACCTTGTGGTGTAGGTATACCACCCGGTGCCGGCCACGTCCGGATAGAGCGTGCTGCCGCTGGAGACAGTGCCCGGCCAGAAAGGGTTCGGGGACAAATCCTCTACATAAGCAGGCAGCGGCGCGCCGACAACGCCCGGATATGAGGTGATCGTGTAATTCTGGTCGACCGCCCCCTCCGGCAGGAATGCCCCGGATGCATCCTCGCCCGTTCCAAAGATAGTGAAACTGTTGGCGTGCGCCTGCGCCGCAAGCCCCAATGCCACCACCAGGACAGAAAGGATTAATGCCGTCTTCTTCATCTGCGTTTCACCCTTCCTCGCTGAAATTTTATTCCCTCTACCACCGCTTAATCCCATGCGGCGACCGCGCCAACTTTAACATATAAGCAAATAATATGCTAAAAACCACCCTTTAAAATCAAACTTTGAAATCAAACATTTTTTGACCCGGCAAGAATTTAAAAGCAGCTACCAGTGTAAAGTTTCACGACAGGTTGTAAGAAAAAGATTACAGATATTTCCTGTCTTCTCAACCGGAGCATATTGAGATACAATTGCCAAAAATAATCCGGGACAAAACGCGCTGAAAACAATG
>JAKAGP010000263.1 GCA_021825785.1 Nitrospirota bacterium | reverse complement strand
AGGCAGGCCAGCCACCGGGTAGCGAGTCCTTGGAGGCTGTATGGCAACATGGAGCTTTAAGCATAGGATAGCGAGCAGATAGGCCGTAAGCCGGAAGGTTGAAGGGATTGAGCCCCGAAATTGACGCGAAGGGAAGGACGACACTGTTCAAGGCGTGGAAGTCAACACGGACATCAGCGCTAAAGGCAAGCTGATGACCGCTCTCCCGGGGTCAGAGACCATGGCATGTCTGACATCAGGATTACACGGCAACCCGGGAGGCCCTGTGTTTCTCTTGAAGTTGAGAGTGAGAGAGTATGCCGGACAACTGAAGAGGGAGGAAGGCAAATGAGGCACAGGGAGTCGGATAGCTTCGTAGTACCAGTGAAGGCGGGTAATGCCGCCGGAGGAAAGGAGGCTACACATGGGAGCGCGGAGTGAGGAAACGCCGACCGTTCACGGAAGCGGGGAATCGGTGTCAACGAAACTGCACCGCATAGCGGAGAAGGCCCGTAAGGAGCCGGAATTTAAGTTCACCAGTCTGTACCATCTGATGAACGAGGAGCTGTTACGGGGATGCTTTAAGCGGCTGAGCAAGGATGCCGCCGCCGGCATCGACAAAATGACCAAGGATATGTACGCCGAGAATCTGGAAGCCAATCTGTCAGACCTGATAGATCGGTTGCACCGGATGGCTTACATACCGCAACCTGTTCGGCGAAAATATATTCCAAAGCCGGGCAGTACCAAACAACGTCCTTTGGGGATACCGTGTTTTGAGGACAAACTTGTCCAGGCAGGACTTGTTCGAATATTGGAATCAATCTACGAACGGGATTTCATCGAAGATTCGTATGGGTTCCGACCATCGCGAAACTGTCATAATGCGCTCAAGGCATTGAGTCAGACGGTGGAGAACAATCCGGTTAATCACATTGTTGAGGCTGACATCAAAGGCTTTTTCGATAATGTGAACCAGGAATGGCTGATGAAATTTCTGGCCCACCGGGTAGAGGACAAAAGAATTCAGCGCATGGTCAAACGTTTCCTCAGGGCGGGGGTGGCCGAGGATGGGAGTGTAACCGTCAGCGACGAGGGCACACCGCAGGGTGGGGTAATTTCGCCACTGCTGGCAAACATCTATCTGCATTATGCCTTGATCTGTGGTTTGAGAAGGTTTACCGCAAGAGCTGTAAGGGCTATGCCCGGATAATTCGTTATGCCGATGATTTCGTTGTCTGCTTTCAGTACGGGTCGGACGCAGAACAGTTCCGCGAAGAACTCGAAAAACGATTGGGCAAGTTCGGGCTTGAGATGGAACCGGCAAAGACCAAAGTGATGGAGTTTGGGAGATTTGCCGTCCAGAATGCCAGAAAAAGAGGGGGCCGGGCCGAGACATTTGATTTTCTGGGTCTGACTCACTATTGCGGTACAAGAAAGGACGGCAAGGGGTTTCGGATGAAACGGGTGACAGCCCGTAAGAAGTTCATTGCCAAGCTCAAGATCTTCAAGGAATGGCTAAAGAAGGCCAGGATCATGAAGACCAAGGAACTTTGGGAAACAGCAAAAACCAAATTGAGAGGCCATTATAACTACTACGGTGTAACCGATAATCAGCGCGGGATCGCGCGGTTTGAATGGGAGGTGAAAAGGCTGCTGTTTAAGTGGCTCAACCGTAGGGGGAAGAGGAACTGTCTCAACTGGGAAAAGTTCAATGAAATGCTGAAGCGATTTCCTTTACCGAAACCACGAATCAGGGTCAGTATGTTTGGCTTCTCGGTGAATTGACCATGTGAGGAGCCGTGTGCGTAAATAGCGCAAGCACGGTTCTGAGAGGGGCCGGTAACAACGGTGAAAGCAAGGCGCAAACGAAAGTCACGTAGTAGCCGCGTGCGGCAAGGCGTCAATAAAAGACTATTTGTGAATGTATTGTTTTAATCGAAGAATCCGGTCTACTCGACTTTGTGATTAATGCCTGGCAAGACTTTTCAAGTTAACCTTTATTAAAAAATTGGCAAACAAGATAGCTATCTTTTATGATATGATCGGTATTTATTTCGGTCCGACCCATTCGGCATCAGCCGACATGCTAAAATTATTAGCAACAGGATTGAAGTGGATTGTGAGATGAGAGGTCAATTGATAAAATTAAATCACAATTCAAGGTGACCCCATAATCTCCTGATGTTCCCCACACCCGTGGGGCGGGCCCATGAATCGAAACCGTTTCTAAAATACACCACGAAGAACACAAAGGACCTGAAGGAGTATGAAGAAAGATAGTCATGGTCTCGTATTGTGCCCTTTGTGTTCTTCGTGAGGGGTTTGTTTTACAAAAGCGGCACGAAAAGTCACCGCTTAGACCTTAACAGGTCGCGCCGAAGGGGCAGGCCCCTAAAGCCACCTTGTCTTTCGGACCGCAACAAAGCGTTGGCAAATCCTTTGCCCTTTCCTTTTGATATTCGTTGAGCAGATCGGCTACGATCTCCGCGCCTTTGGCCGTGACTTTGGCGCACATGAAAGGCTTTTGGGCTTCATTGAATCCCTTCAGGATGGCCCCGCAATTGACACTTCCGAATTCCTTCAAAAATCGTTTTCTGAGTTCTTTGACCAGGAGCCCGCAATCTTTGAGATCTTCAAGTCCCTTGTCACGGCCGAGCAGCGCACCCAATGCCAGCACCCCACCGGTAAACCCGCCGCAGAGGTCCTCCGTGGTTCCGGCAATGCCGCCCCCGAATCCGGAGGAAGCCTTGACCACATCCGGGTGGGGTTCAGGGGAAACCGCTTCCAGGACTGTTTTTGAGAGGGCCTCGGCGCAATGGAGACCGGATTCGAGGTTTTTATAGACCTGTTTTTTAATCGCCTTGGTGTCCAATGGTCCGTTTCCTTTCAATTCCGTCCTACTTAGGCCTCCTGACGGCTTGTCCCCCTGATCCGGTCGAGCCCCGTCAAATGGTTTGGTTGCCTGGATGGTGGCCGAGATGATGTAATGGTCGACGTCCCGCTCCGGGGCCCATTGGCGGATCAGTTCGCGGCTTTCTTCTTTCAGGGCAATCCGAATATCCACAAACCCGGCCCGGCCAAGGATTCCTTCAAGTTCCGCTGTGGTAGCCGCACCGGCGATGCATCCGGTCACAAGGGCCAGGTCGTTCCGAAGGCTTTCGGGCATAGGAGAAGTGGCCACAATGTCAGCGATGGAAAGCCTGCCTCCGGGTTTGAGGACCCGGTAGGCCTCACGGAAAACCTGGGCCTTGTCAGGGGAAAGATTGATGACACAGTTGGACAGGATGACGTCCACGGCCCCATCCCCAACCGGCAAATGCTCGATCTCTCCCAGCCGAAACTCCACATTCGGGAAATGGCCTTTTAAAAGATTCTTGCGCGCCTTGCTCACCATCTCGGGGGTCATATCGACGCCAATGACCCGTCCCGCCTCTCCTACCTGCCCCGCCACCTGGAAACTGTCGAACCCGCCGCCAGACCCCAAGTCCAAAACCGTCTCTCCCGGCCGCAGACCGGCTATTCCCACTGGGTTGCCGCAACTGAGACCCATGTCGGCCCCTTCCGGAACGGCGGCCAGTTGTTCTTCCGTGTAGCCCATAAACCTTGAAAGCCCATTTATGGGCTTCGCGGATTTGCTGCAGCAGGACAGGGGAACTGCCGTATTGGCTTGCGGATCCCCGCCCTTGGCTATGTTTCCATACCTCTCTCTAACTGCTTCCCGAATGGACTCTTCTTCATGGTGTCTTTCCATGATTCGTACCTCCTATTTTGATATTTCTAAAAATATCGAAATATAAGTTTAAAAAAAATGGTGCGGCTACACGGAAAAAAATTCTGCCAGTTCCTTGAGCACTTCAGGGTCCACCCAGCACTCGATCTTCTGCCCCCGCCGTTCCATTCG
>JAKAGP010000262.1 GCA_021825785.1 Nitrospirota bacterium | reverse complement strand
AAAGCCCGTTTGAGCCGGTATCGACCAAGCTGCTTGTCAGGGACGCGCCGTTAAAACTCGTGGTGAAATCACCGGAAGCATCAAGGGGAAAGGTCCTGACCGCGCCCGGAGTATTATTAGGTTCGGTGCCGATGCCGAGTACGAGGCTGCCGTTTATGGAAGATGTCCCCCCGGGTGCGACTTCGGGGAGTTCGACCAGTATGCCGTTATTGTCTTTCGGCAGCGATGCCACTGGATTCCGGACCTGGTTTGAAAGAGGCACCGCGGTTTGCGCACAAGCGCCGGTGTTGGGGTTGCAGGACCAGTAAATTCCCGTGGCATAGGAGGCGCAGGTAATGCCGCAGTCGTGCACAAGGGGGCCAACACCGAGAATGCCGTTAAAACCTGCCTGTGACGGCAGGGTATCGGGTGTTCCCGGACAGTTGTTGCCGCCTGTGAAGGTTGAATCTATTACCTGGATTGGAACGGTTACCCCAGGCTCCCCGCCCAGAATGATTTGCGCCACCTGGACCGGCCCCCAGTCCGAAGAGCCGTCAACGAACTGCTGGCATTCGGCAAGCTCCCCCCCTGAAGCGCTTGTTTCCTGGGCCAGGGGAAGACCGTTTAAGGCGGACTTGAAAATCCTGAGCCCGTAGCTGCCGGTGTCCAGGAGTATGCCGCTTATGGTATGACAGTTGGAAGTGCCCGGAGTGCAGACCGTAACGCTTACGCACGGCTCGTTAAAATAAGAACCGTTCTGCAGGCAGAGCGATCCGTTAACACTTACGGCAACCACATTATTTGTTCTGTCTGCCCCGCCGCCTCCCCCGCTTGGGGCCGGCGTGCCGTTACCGCCTCCGCCTCCCCCGCCGCAGCCGGCAATGACAGCTACACACAAAAAAAATAGGAGCGCCCCGCCATATGCCTTCAGACTACCGTATATCACTGGCGCTCACACCATCCGGGATCAAAGCCGGCACATAGGCCCGTCCGTGGAGGTCTCTCATATGTCCCCATTTTTCGACGACTATATTGCCGGTCTTGACCCGCAGCGGCTTTCTGCCATGCGCACGGGGCATCCGGCGCCTCGCCTCCGCGTACTCCCCCGCATAACAGCCAAGGAGCTTCGTAAGATCGGGGTACGCAATCCCGTTCCAGGCAATACCGAATACAACGCCTCCTGGAGAAACGTATTCCCGAATTGTGACGGCAGCGGTGGTTATCTCATGAATGGTATAGTTTTTTTGGGTCCTCACGGTCCGCCTCGCGCCCCTCAAAGCCGAAGCATCGCTTTTGATGGACCCCGCAGGGCCGCCAAGCGTTGCCTGCGCGGCGGAAGCAGCCAGGATTAATGACAGCCCAAGCCCGATAGTTACTGAATAAAAAAATTTATTTTTCCTCATGGCTTAAATTCCTGGTGAATTCAGGTTTGATACCTAATTGGATTTTAGTTTAAAAAATAGCCTGGTGTAAAGCTTTTAAGCCCTTTACAATGTTTTTTTTCAGGCCTTGACAGCTTCAATCAGTATGCCTTGAAATCTCCACTGCCCGATGTTATAGTTTCCTAACCTTTGCGTTTCTCAAAATGGGTTTTTTGAAACAGGGAATAAAAATGCCGGCCAAGGCCAGCTTAGGGCTTACTTTGACGCTTCTTGCAATCATCCTTATTGCAAGCCCCTGGGCATCCGCAGGTATCAGCCGCTCATCCAATGAGGTAAAATCGGACCATGCGGCAAAGGTGGAACAAGAGACGGGCAGGGCCGGGACAGGCTATTTAAAATGTCTTAGCTGCCATGCCGATTACAAAAATAATCATCACCCAATCGGTTTCGTCCCCTCCATCGTAACCAACACCACCGTCTTTCCCTTATATGACGGCAAGGTGCAGTGCCTTACCTGCCATACACGGAACCACCGGGGGGGCGGACAGTTGCTGCGCGGGGGGCCTTACTCCGACCGGAGAGAGATTTGTTTCCGGTGCCACTCCAAAGAGGAGTATTCGGGAATAGATCCTCACATCATGATGGATGACAACGGCGTGATAATGAAGGTAAACGACAGGCCCGTATGTCTCGTATGCCATGAAAAAATGCCAAACCCAAAGAGCGACGGGACAAAGGATGTCTCTTTCAGGGCCGATGTGGCATTCCTCTGCTGGCGCTGTCATTCCCCCATGGTCAGCCCGGTTTTCGATCAGCATTTTCTAGTCACCCTTCCCGCAGGCATGCTTAATTATATGAAGAAAAATGCCAGGAGCCTGGCAGTGACAATTCCCCTTGTCCCAAGAAACCGCATAACCTGTTCAACGTGCCACAATCCCCATCAAAAAGGAATAATCCAAAACGGAGCTTCCTCGAAAGGGGCGGACTCCAGGGACAGGCTTCGCCTGCCCGTGCCCGACCTCTGCCTGGTCTGTCACCGGCTGTCATAACCTGTCAATCTGTCACCGGATGCAATATCCGTCGCCGGCCGCAATGGGCCCGGAAGGAGAATCTTCACGGTCCCTTTGCCTCCGGTTCAATATGCGGCGGACCCAGACCTCGGTCAATCCGTACTTCAGGGCCAGTTCCTTGTAATTTGCGCCGTTAAATTCCCTCCGTATGTTCTGGTCGCGCTTTTTAACGATTAGGCTTCCTATCTTTGGGAAGTAGAAGGGCAGCCCCCCAAGCTCTTCCGAGAGTTTTAGCGCGTTGCCCACGCCCACCACACGGGCTACGGCCTGGTAGCCCTCGGGGAGGTCCTCCGGCCGCATCTCTCTTGCTATCTCGTCAAGCCATGCGCTCATATGGATGTGAAAAGGGTTGGATTGATTGTATTGTTGTCAGGATTCCAGCCGGTCATGCCGCTATCTCCTTGCCTTTATCCTTCAGACCCCCGCCGCAGCGGCAGTCCCTGCCTGCCCGCCCGAAATCTATACCGTAACCGAAAACATCCTCTTTCACGCGTCCGGCACCCGCCTTCGAAAGCGTCTCCTCATCAAGGGCAGCCATTTTCCCCCTATCCGGGGCTTCAGTCACCCGGATGCAGTTTTTCAGCCCCAGATTCTTGAGACACTCGACAGTACGCTTCTCGTCGGGGATGACAAGCCTCGTCGAAAGACGGAAAGAGACGACGCCAAATGCCAGGGCGATGTGCTTTTTCCCGCCAAAATCAGCCCGGCGCCTGCCGGCAAATTCCTTCATTGCAGCCTCCAGAGACGTCTTTTTCTCCTCCAGAGGCCCGCTGGCAAGCCGCGCCCGCTCCTTGATTTCGGTGATCTTCGCGTTCATCCGCGTTTCGATACCGGTCAATTCCAGTTCTATAATGCTTATCTGCCTTAATGCCTCATCCACATCACCCCATGTCTTGAATCCCGTCTGCCCCCGTTTACGCATTTTCTTCAAACCCCTCCTTTAAATGATTGCTTGAAAAAAATTTCTCCTTACGGATAAAATATCGGAAAAACGATAAAGCCCTGACTCGAAGACAAATTTTTTGCGGACCGATCATGGCGCGGATTCCGGGTTTTCTCTGGAGGAAAGAGGGGGACAATGATATATTCTTTTATAACTTGGGTTGTTGCACAGAACATGTCCATCCCTGGCCCTGCTGTCTTCCACCTGCCTTCCGGAGCCGCACCTGACGACCACCCAGTAAATTTAATCGGCATGGCGATAATTTGTCAAGAAAAAAATTAAAATGACCATCGGAAAGAGAATAAAAGGGTACCGTTTGAAAAAAAACCTGAAAGTCAAGGAATTTTCAGAAAAAATAGGCATTTCTCAGGGGACCCTTTCCGATATTGAAAATGAAAAAACAAAGCCCTCGGCTGATACGCTGAGCCTTATAATTCGACATACCGATATAAACCCCAATTGGCTTCTGACGGGACAGGGCCCATTGACCAAAAAGTTTGTTGCGTTCA
>JAKAGP010000261.1 GCA_021825785.1 Nitrospirota bacterium | reverse complement strand
CCCCACATCATCCCCCGGAAAGACGCCAAGCCTGCCCATGCCCCGCAAAAGGACGTATTGAGCGCTCCAGCGTCCCACCCCTTCGAGTGACTCAAGTTTTGTTTCCGCCTCCTCGTCCGCAAGCACCTCCAGAGCTTCAATATCGAAAGTAGCGCTGCCCGCCTTCCCGCATCCGGAGGACCCCGGATTTCCCGCCGCGAAGCAGGAGATCCCCTTGATGTACTGCGCCTTCCGGCCGCTGAAACCCAGGGCGCGGACCGCCGCCGGTCTTGCCTCCGCCAGGACATCCGGGGATGGAAAAGCATATTGCGGCCCGTAAGATAAAGAGTCCGCAAATGACTTGCCATAGGCCTGCGCAAGCCTGTTTAACAGCCTGACCCCTACCAGAAGAGACATCTGCTGGCAGGCCACCGCGTTTACCAGGGCCTCGTAAACGCTGCCGAAACGGGGCGGCTTCACCCCCTGAAACTCTCTGGCCAGCGGGCCCAGAAGCTCATCCTTTTTGGCCAAAGCGTAAAAATCCGCCAGTTCCACGTTCAACCCCAGTATCCTGGTGAGCCTGCGACCTATTGTTTTTATGTCTTCCGGGGAAATCTTATCCCCCTCCACTTTCACTTCCAGCACAGGGTCCCTTGAGAATCCCCGTTGGACGACCGAGACGGCGAAGACCGCCGTCCCAAGATCGAATACCCTTTGATACCGCCCATCTTCCCACCGGTCAACAATGTTGTCCGGCCTCCTTCTTAGCGCCCAGACGGTATAGTCCAGCCTGAAGGGCGCAACAGGCTTGAGACTGAAAGAAACCAGCTTCATAGCACAAGTTTATCACGGTTTTCCCCGGCTCTTTGCAGGCAAATCCGTTTGCTGTTTTTGCTGACGAGGCCAGTGTTTCACGAGAGCGAAAGACGCCAAAAATCCACTTTATATATATGATTATTGCTTTAAGATGACAAAACCTTTTAAAATGGGGAGTAGAGGGAATGGGGGAAGTCAAGAAAGAGGTTTTTTTCTTTTCTTATGGCTCAAGTTTTCAGATTAAATGGATAATGGCCGATAAGCGCAAAGACCCGCGGGTAATATTCAAAAAACAGGTGGTCGTGAACAACCTTCTTGGGGCCACCGGACTTGACCTCAGCAAAAGCGGCATCTATATCCACACCGGCCGGCACTTCATAAAAGGCTCCGTAGTAAACGTCTCCCTTCCGCTGGGCAGCACCACCCTGGAGCTTAAGGCTCGTGTGCAGCACTCGAAACCAGGGGTAGGGATGGGCCTGGAGTTCCTGAATATTACCGGGGAGCAAAAGCAGCTGCTTTTCGATTTTATCAAGATGCACAAGGATGACGCCGTCCCTGAAAAATCCGACGAAAGACAAAAAGTGCTCATCGTGGATTTGAACGAGGCCACCAGGCGTGTTTACAGAAGCAATCTCGTCCTGGAGGGTTTTACGGTATTCGAGGCCGGCAGCAACTCTTCCGCCAGGGATATAATCGAAAGAGAAAAAATAGACGCGGTGGTGTACATGAGCGGGGCCGATGAGGCCGAACTGTTTTCCGTCATCAGGCAAAAGCCTGAGCTAAAAGGGATGCCCATCCTTGTGGTCTCAGCCAAATCAACCCCTGGCGCTCCTGAGGCGGCGGTAAAGGCCGGGGCCACGGAGTTCATGGTCAAAATGTTTACCTCTCCGGCCAAGCTGGCCGAGCGTATAAAGTCCCGCCTGAAATAATTTTATTCCGCCGTATGGCGCAGGCAAACATACCCTCCCGAAAAAACAGACCATAAAGGGCCGCTAAAAAACAAAAAAGGCAAAAACCCACACCCGGAATTGGAAGTTTTTTCAAGGCTTTTGTATACTTTTATATCTTTCCATGGAAGGGGGCCGATGATCGGGCGGGGAAAACATAGCGAAAACGCCATCCTGGTGGTAGATGACGAGCCTTTCATACTGGATGCGCTCTCCTGTCTCCTGAAGGACCAGGGTTATCCCGTAATTGCGTGCTGCGGGGCCAGGGACGCCACCAAAACGCTTGAATCCCTTAGAGTGGACGTAGTGCTTGCCGACATCAAGATGCCCCACGTGTCCGGCCTGGACCTGCTTGAAGAAATACGCCGCGAGCATCCCGAGATCCCCGTTATCCTCATGACCGGCCATGCGGACATGAACGTGGCAATAACCGCGGTAAAGAAAGGGGCCTTCGATTTCATCGTAAAGCCTTATAAATCGGTGCACGTCCTTCACTCGGTGGAGAGGGCGGTCGAGTACAACAGGCTCATCCGGATGGAAAGAGATTACAAGAGAATGCTTGAGGAGACCGTTAATGAAAGGACGAAGGAACTCGCGGACGCACTTTTGATGGTCAGGAGCCTCAATAACGAGATCGTCCAATGTCTCACGGCGGTTGCCGAGTACAAGGACAACGAAACAGGAGCGCACAATATCCGTATAGGGCTTTATTCCAGCATCATGGCCCAGGCCCTGGACATGCCCTCCGATTTCGTGGAGACCATATCTTTCGCCTCTCCGATGCACGACATAGGGAAAATAGGGATCCCGGACAACATCCTGCTAAAAAAAGGACCTCTGACCCCAAATGAGTTCGAGGTGATCAAAACCCACACCATAATGGGTGAGAATATCCTGAAGGGCTCCCGGCATCCAAAGATGCAGATGGCCGCCCGCATCGCCTTAAACCATCACGAAAGATGGGACGGCACGGGATACCCCAAGGGTTTGAGGGCAGAGGAGATCCCCCTGGAAGGCAGGATAGTTATGATCTGCGACCAATACGACGCCCTGGTGAGCAGGCGGCCCTATAAGGCTCCTATGAGCCACGATGAGGCGGTAAAGGTGATACTGGAAGGCGATGGGCGAACCCTGCCCGGCCACTTCGACCCAAAGGTTGTGGAGGCGTTTTCCGTTACAGCCCCTTCCTTTGACCGCATATACCGCACCTCAAACCCGGAAGGCGAAAGACAATCTCTTTAAAATAATAATCCGGGCCTGCTTTTTATGTCCGCTGCCCGCCGTTCATGTTTTATGGCCGCTTTTAAGTTCTTTGCCCGTTTTTATATTCTTTGATTATCCAGCGCTTCCCTTACCGCCTGCAGAAGCCTGCCGCTTGTGAACGGTTTTTTAATGAGGGCGTCTATGTTTTTGTTTTCTCCGTTCTCATTGTAGCCTGTTATGGCTATTATTCTTGCCTGCGGGTTTATGCCCCTGATGTTCCTTGCGAGCTGGCCGCCGTCCATTGACGGCATGACCATATCCGTGATCACCAGATCGATGCTGCCATTATTCTCCCTGTAAAGCTCCAGGCCCGAAAGGGGATTACCCGCGGTAATAACGTTAAAACCCTTGCCGGAGAGGGTCTCCTTTATGAACTCAAGCACAGGGGCCTCGTCATCTACGGCAAGTATGGTTTCATCGCCCCAGGGGGCAGAACTGGCCTCCGCGCGGGCAAAGGAAGCGGCTGGGGCCAGTTGATCTTTGGCCCTGCTTTTCAGATACAGGGGCAGATAGACATTGAAATCCGCCCCCCCGCGCTGCCTGCTTTTCACGGTTATATATCCCTTGTGCTCCTTCACTATGCCGTAAACCATGGCAAGCCCCAGACCGGTTCCCTTGCCTTTGTCCTTCGTGGTAAAAAAAGGCTCGAATATATGGGGGATATCCGCTTCGGGAATCCCCATGCCGGTGTCCCTTACAAGTATATTTACATATTCGCCGGGCTCGATGTCGGCCCCGATGTCCAGGTCATCCGCGCCCAGGGTTATTACGGAGGTCGCCACGGTGAGCGTGCCGCCTTCCGGCATCGCGTCCTTTGCGTTTATGACCAGGTTCATAAGCACCTGGTCCATCATGTTTATATCCCCTTTTACAATGGCAACCG
>JAKAGP010000260.1 GCA_021825785.1 Nitrospirota bacterium | reverse complement strand
CCGGCTTGTCCTTATCTGGCTGAGTGAATACGGGAGTATGAAAGAGTTTTTCCATCTCCTCTTTAGTGTAGGCCGCCGTCTTTTCGGAGTCCTTTATTTTCTCCTTTACGCCTAAGCCCTCAGCGGGGTTACGCTCAATGTAACCCTGCCGGACACACCATTTAAGAAGCGTGCTAACAGCCTGTATGTTTTTGTTCTTGGTAGCGGCGCTAATTTGATTTATGGGCTTGTCTTTCACGGCCTCTAGGATTTCCCCTATGGCCTTCCCTTTTAAGCCCTTGGCCTTTTTCGCATTGGCCGGAAGCTGTGAAAGTATGTGCAGGTATTCATGGAACGCTTCCCGGTTTAAATCTGATAAGCGGACATCTTCCCTGCCAATAATATGGGTGATGACTTCCTGAAAGTTGCGGTAGACGCTTTCATATTCAAGTACACTCCGGGGCTTGAGCTTGTTCCCCAATTGCTTTTCCGCCATGTATAGCGTGATAGCCTCAGTGAGCGTCTTTCCGGTTTCAGCGGGCAGCCCGGACGAGTTAACAGGGGCTTGCTCAGGGAAAAGGGAATTAAACCGCGTGTCATACTCATTCTGGTAATTCCCTTTGTACCGTTCCAGCCCTACCGTGAAATACGCTATTTCAGCCTTTAGCAATTCCCGGCAAAGTTTTTTATACTCCGCGCTGCCCTTGTCCAGTTCAATGCCGCTATTGTGTAAGAGGGTGTCCGCCTGAGGCTCTATCGCTTTCAGGTCATTGGCGGCAAGCTCCGCTTTCCTTTCGGCTATAACTGCCTGATATGCCCTTTGCAGCTTTTCCACTTGCGGGACACCTGAGGGTGTTTCATGGGTGATTCTAAAGTCCTCATCCGCTTTCAAAGAATCATGCAGATATTCACTAATGAGCTTTTTGACCTGTTCGCCTGTTAACATGCCGCTCCTTACAAGGGTAAATAGTCTCTCGACGTGGAAACCATATACCTTAACAAGAGCCTTGGCGCTTTTCCTAGAGGTAGTCTTGAGGGACTTCTTTAGCTCACACACAGGGAAAAACCTAAGCAGGTCTTTGGGTATGCGTACCCGGTAGTAGTAGCGGCTGCCTATCTTGCAGATGTAGCCCAATGTAAAAGTCCCTTTCCGTGTGCTAGTTTGCGTGCTAAACCTGAAAGGGACTCGCTGAGGGAAGGTAAGTAGTTGATTGATAAAGAATTTGGTGCCGAAGGCGGGATTTGAACCCGCACGGGTTGCCCCACACGCCCCTCAAACGTGCGTGTCTACCAGGTTCCACCACTTCGGCTAATGTAAATACTACAATAAAAGACTTTCTATTTTCAACGGATTAAAAGTTGGGCCATGGAATCGGAAGACTTTCAGTCCTTCAAAAATGTTATAATTTCTTCCATGTTGGAGGTATCTTTGGCTCATTCCCGCACGGACGAAAAAAGCAAAAAAAGCAAAAAAAACAAAAAAAGTAAAAAAGGCAAAAGTCCCGGCGCCAGTGCATAAGAAACAGGAATTGATAGGCATTGCCTCCGTTCTGGGCTCGCTCTACCTCGCGCTCTGCCTTTTTAGCTACTCGATATGGGACCCTTCCTTTTTCACCGAAAGCACCTACGGCGTACACAATTATGGCGGCCCCGTGGGCGCCAACATAGCCGACCTTCTCTTCACTTTTTGCGGGGTTTCCGCTTTTTTTGTACCGCTGTTTCTGGCGGCCGCCGGCATCAGAAAGATCATGGGCCGGCCGATACTGAAACTGCACCTGGCGGGGGCTGCGCTTTTCACGCTCTCTTTTTCTTTCCTTTCCGGCCTCACAGGGCTTGATTTCAGGCTCACCGGCTGGAGCTCCGGAGGGTTCATAGGCGAGCGGGGGGCCTCCTACCTGGTCAGGTATCTCTCGGCCCCTGGCGGTTATATCCTGGCATTTTTTTTCCTGCTCTCATCCCTGGTGCTATTAAGCCCTGTGCCGCTTAAAGAATTTTTTCTGGTATCCGCAAGAAAAAAGGGCGGGGGCAAGGAGCTCAAACCGTCAAAACAGACGAGACTGGAAAAATCTGTTCCCGAACCCTCATTAGTAGAGGAAGACCAGTTCCCGGAGAGCGAACCGGTCTTTATCGCCGGCCCGGAGGAACCCGGAAAGGATTTTAAGGAATATGAGCCGGTGGCGTCCATCTCCTCAGGGAATCTGTCATATACGCTGCCCTCTACCGATTTCCTGAACGATCCTGACGGGCAGGTGGAGAGGCCCTCAAAGGAAGAGCTCATATCGGGTTCCGCCCTGCTTGAAAGGAAACTCCGGGATTTTGGTATCCAGGGTAAGGTCTCCCAGGTGCAGGCGGGACCCGTGGTCACCATGTATGAGTTCGAGCCCGCCCCCGGCGTGAAGATACAGAAGGTGGTCTCATTGGCCGAAGACCTTTCGCTTTCCCTCAAGGCCCAAAGCACAAGGATCGCCCCTATACCGGGCAAGGCCGCGATCGGCATAGAGGTGCCCAACAGGCAGCGTGAGACCGTTATGTTAAAGGACATAATCAACTCGGAGGGCTTCAGGCGCAGCGCCTCAAACCTCACCCTGGTCCTGGGAAAGGACATATTCGGGGCGCCGGTCGTGGCGGACCTTGCGCGCATGCCCCATCTGCTTGTGGCCGGCGCAACCGGGGCGGGTAAAAGCGTCTGCCTCAACTCCATGATAACGAGCATCCTCTACAAGGCGTCGCCGGAACAGGTGAAGATGCTGATGATAGACCCCAAGCTCCTTGAGCTTTCCACATACGAGGGGATACCCCACCTGATAAGCCCGGTCATAACCGGGCCCAAGCCCGCCTCGGAGGCCCTTAAAAAAATGGTCTTCGAGATGGAGAGGCGCTACCGGCTTATAGCGGGAAAAGGAGCGAGGGGCATAGAGGGCTTCAACCGGGCCGTGCCGGAAGAAGAGAGGCTTCCCTTTATTGTGGTAGTGATCGATGAGCTTGCGGACCTCATGCTCTCTTCCGCTGCCCAGGTGGAAGAGAGCATCGCCAGGCTTGCCCAGATGGCGAGGGCCTCCGGCATCCATCTTATACTTGCCACCCAAAGGCCCTCGGTGGATGTCCTCACGGGGGTGATAAAGGCCAATTTCCCCACCAGGATAGCCTTCCAGGTAGCTTCGAGGATCGACTCCAGGACCATATTGGACGCCCAGGGCGCGGAACAGCTCATAGGCAAGGGCGACATGCTTCTGCTTTCCCCCGGCTCAAGGGTCCTCAGGGTCCACGGCGCATTCATATCGGAAGGCGAGATAAAATCCATTACCGATTTCATAAAAGCGCAGAGGTCTCCGGACTTCAGCATCTTTGAGGCCATCAAGGAAGCCGAGCCGGAGAATGACCAGCCCGGACAGACCTCCAGGGACGAGCTTTATGATAAGGCGGTGGAGCTAGGCGCCCAGTCGGGCGAGGTCTCGATCTCCGCCATACAGCGAAGGCTCAAGATAGGCTTTAACAGGGCCGCGCGGATCGTGGAGCTCATGGAGGAGGACAGCCTTATCGGGCCGCCCAGAGGAGCCGGGAAACCAAGGGCCTTTCTGGGCCGCAGGGAGTTTTAAGTCCTCCGCCGGAGGATACACCCCTATCCTTAAAAATTTTTCCGATGAAAATTTTCTTTCCATTTGGATTTATATTGGAGTAAACTTAGAGGTTGCAATTTACAGAAAAAGGAGGTGCTTTTAAAAAATGTCCAGAATGAACTATTTTTTCACTTCGGAGTCAGTGACCGAGGGGCACCCGGACAAGGTGGCGGACCAGATCTCTGATGCGATACTCGATGCGATCATAGCCAAAGACCCGTTCTCAAGGGTGGCCTGTGAGACCCTTGTGACGACAGGGCTTGCCTTCGTGGCCGGGGAGATAACCACGTCGA
>JAKAGP010000259.1 GCA_021825785.1 Nitrospirota bacterium | reverse complement strand
TTCATTCATGGCGGCAAAAAATTCCTTCGCCGCCTGCCGGTCCTGGGGCGACAGCCTCAGGATTATCTTATAGATTGCCAGGGCCTTCTCGGAAAAACCGCCTCTTGAGAATAAGGACGCCGCCTTGTGGTATGCCGAAACGGCATCATCGATCCTGCCCATCCTTTGCAACACATCGCCGGTCCTGAGAAATACCTGGGGGTTGGAGGGTTCCTTTTCCTTGAAAGCCCCCATCACTGAAAGGGCCTTCTCCCAGTTCTTCTTGTTCAGCGCGTCCAGATATCCCTGCCATAAATCCTTTTCAGCCAAAGCCATGACCTCCGGGGGGCTAATGCCATGAGATTATCATGGAGCGGCACGGGATTGTCAAATGCCCCGGCAGGGAGAGGCCTGCGTCAGATTTGCGGGGCCCGTATCCGTCTGTTACCGGAGAAAAAAGCATCTGCCTGTTCCTGGCCCGCCTGTTCTTCCCGGAAAAAAGCGAAGAGCGGACGGATCACTAATCGTCGATGTATCCGATCAGATACGCATAGTGGCCGTCAAGGCGAAACGTAAAGACTGGCAAGTTTTTCACGCCCCAAGCGGCAAACGCCGGATGCGATGGCGGGTCTTTTCCACAACAATAATCGCCCCTTGCTCCAAGACCGCCTTAGAAGTCTTCAGAACCGTTTCCAGCCGGTTTAAAACGTGCTCCGTCCCCTTGTGTTTCGGAGCCTGAACAAGATGACGCTGACCTGGTGAGGACCGGAGAGGGCCACAATTTCGCCAAAATCAAGGTCAAAGGTCAAAAGGATTCTGTTTTCAGAATGAGCTTTTTCGAAGATCGCACCGTTTGGCAAGCGGTGGAGGTTTCCCTCGCGCAAATGCACGGCATCGTGCCCTTCTTCCCTGAGCCACCGGATAATCCCCTGCGACACGCCCATGTCCGCAAGAAAACGCATCTATGCCGAATAGACCTCTTCCTGGGCAAGCCAGGCGGCGTATTCAAGCGCCTGCCTGATATCCTCCGGTTCCAGGTCCGGGTAATCGGCGAGGACTTCTTCCGCCTTTGCGCCATGGGCAATCTGCCCCAATATCACAGAGACCGGAATGCGCATCCCGCGAATACAGGCCCGCCCGCCCATGATTTTCGGGTCAAAGGTTATCCTGTCAAACCTGTCCATGTCCTGCACCTCCTTTGCTGCAATCCAATTGTATGATATATGGATTTATCCCGCCATATCAAGGAAAATGCCTCCCAAATAATTAAAATTCGGCGGATTAAAAGTCCTCATGCCGAGGGGACTGTGCAGTAAATGTGCACCTGACAGGACAAAACAGGGGATGGCACGGCAGGATGCCATTCCCTGAGCGCAAGATTTTCAAACAATATCAAACACTAACGGGCAAGAGAGAAAGCAGGGAGGCGGCCTTGTCAAGCTTGACACGGTAGAGGTCCGGGGTTCGAAACCCCACGTGCCTACCATAAAAAACAAGGGGTTAGCCAATGGCGGCTAGCCCTTTTTCATTTGGATTGTATACTTTTTGTATACTTGGCGTTTCGTTGAGGGTTTTATCGAGGATATCAACGGCCTTTACCTTGTGGGCCGGGGCTAGTGACAATAATCAAATTGTATTTGTTTGCTTCCTTTATTCGTCATTCCCGCATGTCCCCCGATTACGAAATTCGAGGACAGGTTTAAGCGTGCGGCCGGGGTTATTTTGAGTCAAACCGGACTATCCTGTCAGTGTCCGGGTTTATTATGCGGCTGGCGCTGCCGGGGGCGATGTTCCTGATCTCGTAGATGCGCACGGGGGTTTCCTTGCCCTTTACTATCACGCTTTCGATGCCAACCGCCTCGACGTGGCCGATCTTCCCCTGGACGAGGAGGTCCTTTATCTTCTGCAGGGTGAAGCCGGTTATGAGGATGCGGACGTTATACTTCCTGGTGAGGGCCTCTATGCGGGAGCCCAGGTTCACGCTGTCGCCAATGACCGTATAGTCCATCTTTTTGCCCTGCGCCCCGATGTTTCCCACCAGGACCTCGCCGGTGTTTATTCCGATGCCCATGTCCAGGGGCGTTTTCCCTTCGGCAACCCATTTTCCCCTCAGCTCCTCGACTTTCCTCTCCATGTCGAGGGCGCATCTGATGGCCAGTTCGGCGTGGTTTTCCTGTTTCAGCGGCGCCCCCCAGAAGGCCAGTATGGCGTCCCCGATGAACTTGTCGAGCGTGCCCTCCCATCTGAAGATGGTCTCCGTCATGGCCCCGAGGTATTCGTTTAAAATGGAGACGACCTCTTCAGGGGCATGCTTCTCGGAGAAGTTGGTAAAACCCCTCACGTCCGAAAAAAGGACCGTGACCTCGGCCCTGCCGCCGCCGAGCTTCGCCATCGCCGGGTTTTTGACAAGCTCGCTGACGACGCGCTCGGTAACGTAGCTTGAAAACATGGCCCTTATGCGGCGGGCGTACCTCTCCTCCACGGCGAACTTGTAAACGCTCACCAGGATGAAGATGGCAAGGACATTGGCCGAAGGATAGAGCAAATTGCCCCACAGATGGCCGCGCAGGAAGGCAAGATAGCCACCGGCGCCGCCGGCCGCCATGAAACCCGCCAGGGCCGCCAGTGCCCCGGCGGCCCTGAGCCTGGACACCATAACGGTGAACATGAGGCCGGTAATCAGCACTATGATCACGCCGGCGGTCTTTGAAGCCTTGCGCAGGAACCTTCCCTGCAGGATGGACGAGATTATGGTTGCGTGTTTTTCTATGCCCGGCATCACGGGGGAAAAAGGCGTTATCACGACATCGTTCAGGCCCACAGCCGTCGCGCCCACAAGGACGATCTTTCCCCTGACCGCCCCCGGAAGAAACCTGTTTTCATAAATGTCCGCGGCCGATATATACGGGAAGGACCTCTCGGGGCCGTAGTAGTCTATCAGCGTCCTGCCGTACCGGTCCGTGGGGATAAGCCTGTTGCCCAGCCGGACTCCGCGCGGCCAGTCGAGATCTATCTTCTCGCTGGGAATCCCAAGATACTGTGCGGCCACCTGGATATCCGCCGAAGGGTACAGATAGCCACCGTACCCGATGGCCGTCATGTCCCACCGGAGAGAGCCGTCGTCGTCCGGCAGCACGTTTATGAAGCCAAGGGCCGAGGCCTCGGACATCAGGCCTGGCACAGGCGAAAGCACCCCCGCGGCAACCGGCGGCGGATAAGGTTTCAACTCCCCGGGATGGCTTACAGTGTAATAGGAGTTCTGCTCAAGGAGTTTTTCCCCGCCGGATGGCCGCAGCCTGTCCGCGAAATGGAAGGTAACCGGCAGCACGACGTCCCCCGCCCTGAGCAGGGAGGCTTCAAGAAGGCCGTCTTCTCCGCTTTTTTCGCTTAGGATGGTGTCCAGCATTATGACCTTGGCCCCGGCGCGCGAGAGATTGTTCACAATTACGGCCAGCTTGTCCCTGCCCCAGGGCCATCTGCCCAGCGTCCTCAGGCTCTTTTCATCGATGGCAGCGATAACGACACTGCCGGAGGGCTTTTGCGCGCCCCTCAGCTCGAACCTGTAATCAAGGAGCTTCCCCTCGATTGAGCCAAGAAAGGCGGGAGAGTGGAGCGAGAGCATGCAGAAGACAAACGTGAGGCACAGCCCTATGCCCAGGGCGGCACGAATGCCCCTGCCGCGCCCTCCCCCGCTGTCTTTTGCATGAAAACCCATCGGCACACCCAGATTGACGGCTATTATAACAAAACCGGCGGCGATGCAGACCCGGCGGACAATTCGATGTTGACAATCCAACGTTGACAAGGGGCCCGGCGCCGGTATATAACGTAGGTGGAAGACATAATCAGGCGCCGCAAGGCTTAATAGGGAATCCCGTGCGGATTGGAAGTCTTGAATTAATCCTAACCGGGAGCGGTCCCGCCGCTGT
>JAKAGP010000258.1 GCA_021825785.1 Nitrospirota bacterium | reverse complement strand
GAAAACAAAGAGTATGCTTTGAAGCGCAAATACGGGCAGCCCGCCGATCATGTGCCAGAGATTGCAGCCGCCTGCCGTCAGCGCTCCGGCGGCCATGAGCACCCCCCCGGAAAAAGCTGAAAAGGCCTGCCTGGCAGGGGGCAGCCGCCGTACCTTGAACTCCCCAAGCCTCAAAGATGAAATGAAAGCACCCCCCACTACGCCCGCCATCAGGGGAAACTGGGTCAGGAATACGGAATCAACCACGGGCCCCGCCCCCCCGTTCATTATGCCGCCGTACAGCAACCGCGGCGACTGCACTCGAAAAAATGCTATTTTCCCGGTCAGGACAGGCAGAAACAGGACGCCCAGAAAACCTGAAAGCTTGGCAAACCCGGTGCTTACCGCTAGGGGGCGCCCGGAAAGGGCCACCGTTGCCGCTATGACAAAGGCCATCATGAAAGACGCCTTCCAGAGCGAAAGATATCCGCGGGCATAGGCCCTCTGCGACCATCTCCCGGTTTTTGCCCATCTCCAGGCAAGGGCAATCGCGGGCAGCGAGATCAAAAGCACGGGGGCCGCGGCGCTTCCCATGATATGCTCCAGGGAGGTCTTGTCCTTTAAAAATGCGGTCGAGCTTGCAAATGACCGGATGAGGGGATAGAACACAGCCGAAACAAACCCGCCAAGCAGGACCCCGCAGAAGGTTATGCAGCTTGCCGTGCTGCCGGCCCCAAGCTTGTACAGGGTGCTTATCAAACACCCCCCGCCAAGCACCATGCCCACGCCAAAGAGGAGCCCGCCAAGCAGATTTGCAGCCGACGGAACGCCGAAAAAAGACGGAGGGTAGGTTGATATGACCTTGAAAATCCTCATCAAATAAAGAATAACGGCAAGGAGAGAGACGAGGAGGAAAAACGCCTTCATCCTCAGATAATCCCTGAAAAGGAAAACGTCCCGGAATACGCCGGCCATGCAGAAATCAGACCTGTACAATATCGACCCGAGTGCCAAGCCGGCCACAAACTGCGAAGAAACAATATAGAATACATGCAGCGCGCCCGTACTTCTACCTTCCCCGGAAAAACCTTTTCCCCAAAAAAGTTTTTTTTGCTTTTACTATAATTCGGCGTCCATGCAAAGTCAAATTGCAATACCCTGCAGGAAAATCTGAATCTGCCCTGGCATATATCTTGCAAAATCTTATCCGGAAGCCTTTTGATTTTGATATCGAATTGCAGGATGCAATGCCGGGGGAAAGGATAAAAAGGGTGAAGAAATGGCAAAGAAAATAGCGGTGCTTGTGCGGGACAGACAGGATGAGGCGCTCCGGATGTCGCTGGGGATTACCCTTCTTGAAGACACAATCGATGTTTACGTCCTCGACCGTCCGGTAGTGGAATCGGAGCAGAACATGACGAACATTGGGACGATGAAGGAGATGGGGATTGGCCTGTACACGAATTTCGTGGGAAACGGCAGCCTTGAATACGTCTCTACCAGGGACATTGCAAGGAGGCTCGCCGGGTACGACCATATCCTGCCGTATTGAAAATTCAAAAAATCGGGAGGAGCAGTGAAAATTCTTTACATCTTGCGCAGCGAGCCGGACGACACGCTGAAAATTTTCATTGAGGAGCAAAAAAGGGAAAATGATGTCACCGTGTTCGACCTGAGGACGGACAAGGATTACGCGGGCCTTCTTGATCTGATGGAAAAGGGTGGTAAGGTGATTCCCTGGTAATCGGAAAAAAGATAACAGCGAAAGGCTGGGAGAAAATGAAGCTTGGCATACTCGTCAACACGGACAAAGGCCTCGAAGACGTGATCGGCATTACGAAAGAGGCCCTTTCAAGAGGGCACGAGGTTAGCATATTCACCATGGATGCGGCAACGAAGCTGCTAAAAAACCCGGATTACTCGGGCCTATGCAGGCTTGAGGGCGTCCGGATGGCGTTTTGTGCGCACAGCGCGCAGGGGGAAGGGGTCGACGCCGGTCTGGTTCCGCGGGAGATAACTTGCGGAAGCCAATTTGACAATGCCATAATGAACAATGAATCCGATGTCGTGATTGTGCTTTGAGAACCCCTTTTTCAGTTTGCATTTCAGGGTTCCTGAGCTTCCGGGCATGCGGCTTGATTAGCGAACAATGCCCTTTTACAACAACCGGAAAAAAACGTGGTGAAGTTTTTTAACGACAATCGCAAGAGACTTTTTTCAAAAGAGGTCTTCTTTGCCTTTGTCTTCGCTCAATTTATATTTGTAATAGCCTTTTCCGGTTACAGGGCCTGGCTTAACTCCAGCGCCGGATGCGTGGCATGCCACGCAAACAGGCAAAAGCTTGCGAGACTCGGGTACCCCCAGTTTTACATCACCCCGGAGATGGTTGCCAGGCAGAGCCATCACCCGAACGTGACCTGCCGGGACTGCCACCTTGGAAACGGCAGGACTGACAATATGGAAAAGGCCCACAAGGGGATGCTGAAAGCCCTCCTCATCGGGTATAACGGGAAAGTTCTGAACAGAAGGGACGTGTTTTCAGGCGCACTGCTGCCCACCGGCACGGATAGTATAAGGATGATGCTGCCGAAGCTGAGAGCTCCTGACGGGAAGCTTTATGTGAACCCCGAGGTAAGAAACCTTCTCTGGCAGGACAGGAACCCGGTCACCTTCAACTTTGACCCTTCGATAGCCAGAAAGACCTGCGGTCGGCCCTCCTGCCATCCCGACCAGTTGAAGCAGTTTTTGACCACGGACATGGGCACCAACCACAGGCAGCGGACGATGAAGAGCTGGCTTGAGCCCTACGGCCCTCAAAACTGCGGCCCTTCATTTGCGGACCTGCCGCCTGAAAAGGTCCTGAAGGGAAGCGGCTTCGACTACAAGAACACGAAGATGATAGCGGCGGAGATGGACGTGCCCTTCACCCGCCGGCAGGCGCGGGCCAAGCAGAGATTCTGCAACGTCTGCCACCCCGGCTGCCTGGACTGTCATTACACGCCAAGCGTGAAGAACGGGGTGCACAGTTTCTCGCGTGTCCCCCCCGCGGTAAGCTGCGCCGGCTACGGGCGCGGCACGAGCATCTGCCATCCGGGCGCGATGCAAAGCAGAAGGGGCGAGACATATATAGGGGGGGACTATTCCATACCCACCGGCGAGAAGCCCGATATCCACTTCACGAAGGGGCTGCAATGCGTGGACTGCCACATGATGGGCCCCAGGGGGATGGGCGACATGATGAGGAAAGCCACCTGCCAGGACTGCCACATAGAGGCCGAAGAGGCCCTGGCCAGGAGCGTACATAAGGACATGGACTGCGCAAGCTGCCACATAAGCGAGCTTCGGGGCTATCAGATCACCATATGGGGGCCGGGCATGGCCGGCGGAAAGCCGAACCCTTTCAAGAAATATTCGCTCTACTACGGCATCCAGTCCCCGCCCATAATCATGAAGGACCAGAGGGGCATATGGATGCCGGTGAAGGTCTGGCCCCACAGCCTGGGGAATTTCAAGGAGGACGTGCCGCCGTCGGGGAAGGTGAAATTCCGCTGGCCCGACGGGGAAACGAAGGACGCCTATTACATAATAGGGACCGTGGGCGGCCTGCCCGCGGACAACAAACAGCTCCTCTGGCTGGAGATAGAGCAGGCATCGCACCCCTACGGCAAGGCCAGGAAATGCTCCAGTTGCCACGGGATGGGAGGCAGGCAGGTGTCGACATCCAGGTGGGAGTTCATGGACGACCAGGGGGCGCTGCCCTTCAAGGGGACCCACAGGATCGTCGCGGGCAAAAAAGGCCTGCGCATAGAGGGCCTGAAAAACACCACCCCCATCGTCCCCCTCAAGGGCGCGAAGCTCGCGGACTTCGCCTCCTGGCTTTACATGAGGGACATGTGGAGGGCCCCGGGGGATTTTTCGATAAAGACGGAG
>JAKAGP010000257.1 GCA_021825785.1 Nitrospirota bacterium | reverse complement strand
GATGCCTTTTTTGCGGAGCATCTGGGAAAGGACCTCGGACTTTTCAATGGATATGGTGCCCACAAGGACGGGCTGTCCTTTTTTATGGACCCCCTCTATCTCTCCGGTTATGGCCCTGAATTTGGCGTTCTCGTTCTTGTATATTGAATCCTGGTAGTCTTTCCGCACCATGGGCCTGTGTGTAGGGATCACGGTTACGTCCAGGTTGTATATCTTGGCGAACTCTTCCGCCTCCGTGTCCGCGGTTCCTGTCATTCCGGAAAGCTTGTTGTACATCCGGAAATAGTTCTGGAAGGTTATTGTGGCAAGAGTCTGGTTCTCGTTCTCGATCTTGACGCCCTCCTTCGCCTCTATCGCCTGGTGCAGACCGTCGGACCATCTTCGGCCCGGCATAAGACGGCCTGTGAACTCATCAACTATAACAACTTCTCCGTCTTTAACTACGTAATCTACGTCACGTTTATACATATGGTGGGCCCTGAGGCCCTGCAGCACATGGTGCACTATCTCTATGTTGGACTGGTCATAGAGGTTTCCCAGGCCCAGCAGGCGCTCCGACTTGGAGTTCCCCTCGTCGGTAAGGACGACGCTTTTGTTTTTTTCCTCAAGCGTGAAATCAGTTTCCAGTTTAAGATTGGGGATAATGCGGTTTATCTTGTAATATTTGTCGGTTGATTCCTCCGAGGGGCCAGAGATGATCAGCGGCGTGCGCGCCTCGTCAATAAGTATGCTGTCCACCTCATCGACGATCGCATAATTGAGCTCTCTCTGGACGTACTGGGAGATATCATATTTCATGTTATCTCTAAGGTAATCGAATCCAAACTCGTTGTTGGTGCCGTAGGTGATCTCCGCCCCGTAGTTCTCCTGCCGCTGCTCATCCGAGAGGCCGTGCACTATTACGCCAACCCTCAGCCCAAGCATGTTATAGACGGGTTCCATCCACTGGGCGTCCCTGCGGGCCAGGTAATCGTTTACGGTGACCACGTGCACGCCCCTGCCGTCCAGCGCGTTCAGGTACACGGGCAATGTGGCCACAAGCGTCTTGCCCTCGCCGGTCTTCATCTCGGCTATTTTGCCTTTGTGCAAAACGATGCCGCCTATGAGCTGCACGTCGAAGTGCCTCATCCCGAGGGTCCGTTTTGCCGCTTCCCTCGTGACGGCGAACGCATCCGGTAGGATGTCGTCCAGCGTCTCGCCTGCCTCGATCCTTTTTTTGAACTCGCCGGTCTTGTCTCTGAGCGCCGGATCCGAAAGCCGGGAAATCTCCGGTTCGAGGGAATTTATCTTGTCCACAATGGGCAGATAAGATTTTATCTCCCTCTCATTCTGGGTGCCGAATATCTTCTTTATGACGTTTAGCATATAGTGTTTATAATAACATTAAATCGGAGCGGCAGTAACGTCTTTGGGCCGGCGGATAGGGGGCCGCTTCAGTTGCCGGTGAGCCGCTTTTTAAGGGCCGTGTGCCTGAGCGCTGTTTTGGCGTTTTTTACCGAAATGGCAAGGGCCTTGGGCTGGCCCAGGAGCATCATGAGCCGTTTTGCCCTGGTGACAGCGGTATAAATTAGGTTCCTTTGCAGCAGCATGAAATGCTCCGTTACCACCGGCATCAGGACAACCGGGTACTCGCTGCCCTGGCTCTTGTGCACCGAAGCCGCGTATGCAAGCTGAAGCTCCCCGGTCTCGGCCGGAGAATAAACCACATGCCTGCCGTAAAAATCCACGGTTATCGCGCCCTTTTTTATGTCCGTGATCCTTCCGGTGTCTCCATTATATATGTCCTTATCGTAATTGTTTTTTGTCTGCATTACCTTGTCGAGCACTCTGAATATGCCGCTTGCTCCCTGTATTCTGGCAATATCTTCGCCGGTCTTGTTGAGCGCACTCTGAAGCGTCCTGTTCAGATTTGAAACGCCCAGAACGCCTTTATGCATCGGGGAGAGCACCTGTATGTCCCTGAAAGGGTCAAGCCCCCGGGAAGGGAGTGTCTTGGTGCAGAGTTCCACTATCTTGTCCAGCACGGCCTGCGACTCTTCAATCTTCAAAAAATGAAAATCGCCTGCTCCTCCGTGGAAATAGGGCATCTCGCCGCTGTTTATCCTGTGGGCGTTCACCACTATCATGCTTTCCCTGGATTGTCTGAATATCTCATCGAGCCTTCCGGCCTGCACGACTCCCGAAGCTATCATGTCCCCCAGGATATTACCCGGCCCGACGGAGGGGAGCTGGTTTGAGTCGCCAACCAGTATGAGGCCGCATTTGGGCGGCAGCGCGGACAGCACGCGCGCCATGAGGGTCGTGTCTATCATGGAGCTTTCATCCAGGATCAGCACGTCCGCGTCTATGGGGTAGAGACTGTTTCTCCTGAACCCCTGCGCCGGAGTGTATTCCAAAAGGCGGTGTATGGTCTTTGCCTCTTCGTGCGAAAGTTCGGAGAGCCTTTTTGCCGCCCGCCCCGTGGGGGCCGCAAGCCGTACCTTTTTGCCCCAGCGCCTGTATATCTTCAGTATCGCTTTTACGATCGTCGTTTTGCCGACACCAGGCCCGCCGGTTATGATAAATGCCTTTTCGGCTGTTGCCCCCTTTACCGCCTCGATCTGTTTTTGTGAAAGCCCGAACGGAAGCTCTTTTTGCACCCAGGCCGCGGCCTCCCCGGCATCGGGCATCCCGGCGTGTCCGCGGGAATTGAGCAGTGTTTTAAGGCGCGACGCCACCTCCGTTTCGGCATCATGAAGCGTTTTCAGGTAAACCGCCGCCTTTTCTTCTTTTTCCCCGTCCGGACTGACGGTTTTATCGATGATTATCTTCCCTTTTTCCTTGAGTGCGGAGGCGGCCCTGGCCAGGTTTTCCCCTGAGATGGAGAGGGCTTTCCCGGCCTCGTCTATCAGGCGGTCCTGCGGATAATAGACATGTCCTTCCTCCGAGAGCCTTTCTAGCATATATAGGATGCCGGCCTCGGCGCGGAAGGGGGAGTCTTTGGATATGCCGGTCCTTGAGGCGATTGCGTCCGCCTTTATAAAGCCTATCCCGGTAACTTCCCCGGCCAGCCTGTAAGGGTTTTCCTTCAGTATCTCGATCCCCCGTGCGCCGTATTGTTTGTATATCTTCATGGCGTAGGGGGGGCTTATCTCGAATTCCTGGAAGGCTATCATCATCTCTTTTAATTCTTTCTGCTCTTTTAGAGAACTCTGGAGACCGGCTATCTTTTTTGCACCGATCCCCTCCACCTGGGAAAGCCTGGAGGGGTCTTCATCCAGGATCTTCATCGTCTCCGCGCCGAATTTCTGGACGATCTTTTTTGCCATGACCGGACCGATGCCCTTTACAAGACCGGAGGCAAGATACCGCTCTACTGCATGAGCGGAGTGCAGCGGGAGCACCTCGTAACCGGCGGCCTTGAGTTGTTTGCCGTATTTGGGATGCTCTTCCCATTTTCCCTCTATCCGCAGCATCTGGCCTGCGTGGACGTTTGCGAAATTGCCGGTCACAGTGACAACTTCACCAGGCCCCGACGGCAGAGCAAGGGTTAACCTGATCACGGCGTAATAGTTCTCCGCATTATAAAATACGACTCGTTCTACGCTTCCCCTTATTTCAACCTGCATTATATATAATATAGACAAGCGCGGAGATAATGGCGGGTCCTCATTCCGGATTTTAAGGAGGGCCACTTTGAAAATCAATTTTGCGCCCTGTTTTTTTTAATGGTTCTTTAAAAAAGGTTGACAAACTTTTGGCCTTCATGTAAGTTAATAAAGTTGCTCTTTGAAAAGACTAGACTAAAAAGTGCGTAGCACCCGATTAATTCGAAAGTTCAGTATGAGTTACAGATGAGAGTTTGATCCTGGCTCAGAACGAACGCTGGCGGCGTGCCTAACACATGCAAGTCGAACGCTGAGCACTCAGCCACTAAGCCCATTTGGATTGAGGAG
>JAKAGP010000256.1 GCA_021825785.1 Nitrospirota bacterium | reverse complement strand
GAAAGTATGTCTTCGGGTATTCCCGGCCCGTTGTCCGCCACCTTTACCTGGATCAGGCCCCCTTCGCGGACCGCCCTTACGCTTATGGCCTTGCCCTTCCTGTCCATCCCCTCAAAGGCCTGTATCGAATTGAGCATCAGGTTCAGGAAAACCAGCTCTATCTTCCGAGGGTCGGCACGCACGATCAGCCCATCGGCAAGCGCGGTGTCCACTTTTATGCCCTGGCAGGCAAGCCTGTTTTGAAGGGTGCGCACGGTTTTCATTATTATGTCGTTAATGAGGATGTCCTGGAACGCGGGAACCGACTGGCGGGAAAAATCCAGGAGGCCCCTTATGATCTCACTGCCCTTTTTTGCCTGCTCCACTATTATCTCAAGTTTTTCCTTTTGCCCGGGGCCCAAGCCGGATTCCCCGTCTTTAAGCAGGAGCGTGGCGTAACCCAATATGTTGCCAAGCGGATTGTTGAGCTCATGGGCTATACCTCCGGCAAGAAGCCCTATAGCGGTGAGTTTTTCAGCCTGGCGCATCAGCTCTTCGGCCTTCTTTTTTTCGGTGACATCCATCGAAACCTCGATGGCGCCGGTCACCCGCCCTTCCGCGTCCTTCATCGGGGACGTGACTATCTGGAAATGCTTGTTCTTTTTTTTCACCTCCCTGATGAAAACGGGCCTGCCGGTTGCCAGGGTCTCTACGGCCGGACAGTCCAGGCTCGGAGAATCCTTGCCACAGTATATCTCATAGCAGTGCCTTCCGATCACCTCCGTATTTGCGGAGACGAGCATCTCCTTCTGCTTTTCGTTGCAATTAACTATCCTCATGTCCTCGTCTATTATCGATATGCAGACGCCCACGGCGTCGAAGACGGCCTGAAGCTGGTCTTTGGCGACGGTAAGCCGCTCGTTGGTGTCTTTCTGGTGCTCGAGTATCTGCTCAAAGGAAAGCGCTATTATGCCTATCGGGTCGAGCTCCAGAAGGGTATTGTCATCCAGTTCCTCCCTGCTCAGAGGCTTTGTGCCCATCACGGACAGGAGGTGGTTCACCTTTTCGCGGATATATCTTTTCAGCCGTTCGTTGCCCAGCCTGGGGTCTGTCTTCTCGATCTCTTCGAGGCCGCTCATTTTTCATACTCCATGGCTATCTCGTAATACTTGTCCCTCTGCAAGACAGACACTCTGTACCCCATAGCGAATGCCGCACTCGGTATCGTCCTTGTCGCGTCGCGATGGTCCGTCTTGACCACAAGCCTTGCCTTTTCATTTTTAAGTTTTTCCTTGTTGCTGTTCAGCTCTCGCAGAGTGATCATGAGGCATGCGGGGCATATCTGCCCCCTTATGTCGAGGACTATGTCCTCCGCAGCTTGTCGCATGGCTACCTCCCGCTCCATTCGTTCAACGGATAACGGCCCTTCGAATAAAGACGGCCCCCAGGAAGGACCCTCCAGCTATACCTAAAGCAAAAACCATGCTTTGAAGCGCAAAAAGGGGCACCCCCCCGATCAGGTGCCACAAATTGCACCCCCCGGCCATAAGCGCGCCGGCGGCCATAAGCATCCCGCCCAAAAAAGCCGAGAAGGCCTGCCTCCCCGGGGGCATGCGCGTTATCCGAAACTCCCCTAGCTTAAATGACGAGATGAAGGACCCTCCCACAACCCCCGCCATCAGGGAAAACTGGGTCAGTGCGACGGAATCGAATGCCGGTCCGGCCCCGCCATCCATTATGCGGCCGTAAAGCAGCCTTGGGGCCTCGGTATGGAAAAATTCCAGCTTCCCGGTCAGGGAGGGAAGAAACAGCCCGCCAACAATACCGGAGAGTTTGGCGTATCCCATGCCTACCGCCAGGGGCCTGCCGGAAAAGGCCACCACCAGGGCTATGACAAAGGCCATGATAAAAGAGGCCTTCCATAGAGGCAGGTATCCGCGGGCGTAGGCCGGCTGCGACCATCCCCCCTTTCTGGCCCATCTGAGGGCAAGCGAGGCGGCCAGCACAGAGGTGACAAGCACGGGGACCCCTGCGCTCCCCACTATGTGCTCCAGGGCTGTCTTGTCCCCAAGCAGAACGGTTGAGGCTGCAAACGACCGGAACATGGGATAAAACGCGGCCGACACAAACCCTCCAAACAGGACTCCGCAGAACGTAATGGCGCTTACCGTGTGCCCGGACCCAAGCTTGTACAGGGTGCTCAGCAGGCACCCGCCGCCAAGCACCATACCTATGCCAAAGATGAACCCGCCGCACAGGTCCGCAGCCGAAGGGGTGCCAAAAAAAGACGGGGGGTAGGTGGATATCAGATTGAAATGCCTTATAAGATACAAGAATAAAGCAAGGAGGCAAACAAGAAGAAAAAAAGCCTTCATCCGGTGATAATCCCTGAACAGGTAGGCATCGCGAAAAACTCCGGCCATGCAGAAATCCGACCGGTACATTATGGAGCCAAGCGCCAGGCCAGCCGCAAACTGGGAGGAAACAATAAAGAAAAGACGAAGCGCGCCCGTACTTTTTTAACCCGGTTCCTTTTTTAAAAAGCCGTTTCCCCGAAATCCTTTTTTTTAATATAGTTGCCGCCTAACCGTAAAGTCAAATCGCCTTATGGTCTAATCCTCCCCCCGGCCGCACATGGCACGTAATTTGCGAAAATATATGGGAAGCAGCGCAAATTAAAAACAATGGAGGAAAATGCATGCCCAAAAAAATAGCGGTGCTTGTAAGGGACAGGCAGGATGAGGCGCTCAGGATGGCGCTAGGGGTGACGCTTCTTGAAGACGCCATAGACGTTTACATACTCGACGGGCCGGTGGGGCCCTCAGAGGACAATATCATGAACATCGAGACGATGAAGGATATGGGTATGAGCCTTTATACGAACTACCCGGACAAAAGCGGGGGGCTTACATATATTTCTACCGCGGAAATGGCAAAAAGGCTCACCGGTTATGATCTTGTGCTGCCCTACTGAAATAAGGAGGGGAAGATGAAGATACTGTATATATTGCACAGCGGGGAAAAAACCCGCGGGACGTTAAAGTCCATTATCGAGCAGCAGGGAATCGATAATGACATCTCCCTTTTTGACCTGAGGGAAAACAAGGACTACAAGGAGCTGCTGGAAATGGTGGAAAAAAACGACAAGGTGATTTCTTGGTAATATAAAAAAGTGGCAATGGAGAAAAAAATGAAAATAGGCCTGCTCGTCAACACAGACAATAACCTGAAGGATATTATAGGCATTACGAAAGAGGCGCTTTCAAGAGGGCACGAAGTAAGCATATTCACGATGGATTCCGGGACCAGGCTACTGGAGAACGGGGAGTATTCGGGCCTGTGCCGGCTTGAAGGCGTAAAGATGGCGTTTTGCTCCCACAGCGCGGGGAAAGAAGGCGTTGGCACAAGTCTGGTCCCCCGGCACATCACCTGCGGGAGCCAGTTTGACAATGCCCTCATGAGCAATGAATCAGACGTCGTGATCGTGCTTTAATAAAAACAGGCGAGGTTAAGATTTTTTACGCTAAAAAACCAGGCAGACTGAAAAGGATCTTTTCAAAGGAGCTGCTCCTTTCCCTTATTGTTGCCCAATTTTTCATTGTGCTGGCCCTCTCTGGGTACAAGGCATGGCTGAACACGAGCACGGGCTGCATAAACTGCCACTCAAACCGTGAAAAACTTGCAAAGCTGGGTTACCCGGAATTCTATATCACCCCGCAGATGGTTGCCATGCAAAGCCATCATGCCAACGCCACCTGCCGCGATTGCCACTTGGGAAACGGAAGGGCCAAGGATATGAAAGACGCCCACAAAGGTATGCTTAAAGCGCTTTTTATAGGATATGACGGAAAGGTCCTGAACAGGAGGGACATACTGCCGGGCGCCCTCGTGCCAACCGGCCCCTTTGGCATCAGGGACCTCCTGCCGAAGGTGAAATCCCGGAATGGAACGTTCTATGTGAACCCCGA
>JAKAGP010000005.1 GCA_021825785.1 Nitrospirota bacterium | reverse complement strand
CGCGGGGGAGATGGCCGAGCTGGCCGCGCGGCACCTGATGAACAACGGGGTAAAGGAGATAGTGGTCGCCAACCGGACCCTTGAAAGGGGATGCGAACTGGCGCAGGACTTCAAGGGAAGGGCTGTCCCTTTCTCCAGCTTCAAGGAGGAGATGGTCCATTCGGACATAGTGCTATGCTCCACCGGGGCTCCAAATTACGTGGTCTTCAAGCAGGACCTCCATAATATAATGAAGGAGCGCAAGCAGCGGCCCGTCTTCCTGATAGACATATCGGTGCCAAGGAATATCGACCCCAAGATAAACGGGCTGGAGAACGTCTATCTGTACGATGTGGACGACCTCCAGGGGGTTGTGGACTCCAACAGGCACGAGCGCAACAAGGAGGCCCAGAAGGCCGAGGACATTATAGGAAGCGAGGTCGAGGTCTTTGAGCGATGGGTTGCGTCTCTTCAGAGCATTCCCACCGTGGTGGCGCTGAGGCAGAGGGCCCAGGGGATAAGCGAGGCGGAGCTTGAGAGGCTCTTTAACCGGTTAAGCCTTGATGAGAAGCAGCAGGGGGCTGTGCGGCAGATGGCGCAGGCCATCGTGAACAAGCTTATCCATTCCCCTACCGCCGCCCTCAAGGAGGACGTTGAAGACCGGGACCAGCTCATAGCCATGATTAGAAAACTATACGATCTTAACGGAGACTGAATGAAAAAGAAAAAGCTGGTCATAGGAACACGCGGCAGTAAACTTGCCCTCTGGCAGGCCCGGTGGGTGGAGTCCGAGCTTAAGAAACTGGAGCCGTCCCTTGAGATTGAGCTTAATATCATAAAAACGACCGGAGACAAGATACTGGACGTGGCGCTTGCGCAGGTTGGGGGCAAGGGGCTTTTCGTAAAGGAGATAGAGGAGGCGCTGCTTGAGCGGCGGGCGGACATCGCCGTGCACAGCATGAAGGACGTGCCGACCGAACTGCCCTGTGAACTGCACCTGGGGGCGATCTGCAAGAGGGAAAATCCGGGAGACGCCTTTGTAGGCAGGAACGGGGCCGCAGGAAAACTGGCTGATCTGCCCAAGGGCGCACACATAGGCACAAGCAGCCTGCGGCGCACCTGCCAGTTGCTTAAGGCAAGGCCTGACTTGAAGATAAGCAGCCTGAGGGGAAACCTGGACACAAGGCTTAGAAAGCTGGACGAGGGGGAATACGATGCCATCATCCTTGCCGTTGCCGGGATGAAGAGGCTTGGATTTGAGGGCAGGATCACGGAAGCCATACCGCCTGACGCCATGCTTCCAGCCATAGGGCAGGGGGCAGTGGGCATAGAGTGCAGGCGTGAAGACCCTTGGATAAACGGGCTTGTTTCCCGCCTGAACCACCATGAGACCTCCGTAGCCGTCAGGGCGGAAAGGGCTTTTCTTTTAAGGCTTGAAGGCGGCTGCCAGGTGCCGATAGCTGCATACGCCAGGTTCGATTCCGCCGGGAAGAAGCTACTGATGGACGGCCTTGTGGGAGACCCATCCGGCTCAAAGACGCTAAGGGAGAGCATCGAGGGCGACCCGGCGGACGCGGAAAACCTTGGGGTAAGGCTCGCCGAATCCCTGATAAAACAGGGGGCGGGCGAGATACTGGCGCGCGTTTACGGAAAAGAGATCCCCCCCGTGGAAAACGATATCGCTACATAGTGAAGAGGGATAGGCAAAAAGAGCAAAGAGGTCAAACAAGGTATAAAAGGAAGAAAGAACAAAAACTCTCAGGCATCGGGATAATGGGGGGTACCTTCAATCCCGTGCATAATGCCCACCTGAGAGTGGCCGAAGAAGTAAGAGAGACACTGGGGCTTGAAAAGGTGCTCTTTGTTCCAGCTGGAACCCCGCCGCTCAAGAGCGGCGCTGGGCTGGCCCCGGCGCGCAAGAGGCTCGAAATGGTGAGGCTGGCCGTGGCGGGCAACCCCTTCTTTGAGGTCTCTGACCTTGAATGCCGGAAATCCGGCCCCTCTTACACTGTAAACACCCTTGAGAAGCTCTCGGATGAGTACCCGGACAAGAGGCTTTATTTCATCACGGGAGCCGATGTTTTTCTGGACCTTCATCTTTGGTGGAGGCCGGAGAGGCTCATTGAGCTTGCTGATTTCGCGGTGGTGTCCCGCCCCGGATACCCCTTTGCCGGGATACTCGATTCGCCTTTCGTCCTGAAGGACAGATGGCTGGCGAATAAGAAAAAGGAACTGGCTGCCCTCGACGAAGGGAAAAAGGCCGCTGTCAGGCTCAGGCTTTCGGGCGGCAGGGCCCTGCATCTTCTAAGGGTGGCCCCGCTGGGCATTTCGGCAAAACATATCAGGGCACTGTTGGCAGCGGGCAGAAGCGCCAGATACCTGTTGCCAGAACATGTCCTATCTTTTATAATTCAGAACAAAATAAAATTTTGATTTTTCAAAAAAACAAAAAAAACAAAAAGATCCAGATTCAAAAAAAATTAAAAATTTCAAGGCGGGGTCATTTTTTGCCACAGGACAAAAATAAAAAAACCGGTCTGGACAGCAAGGGAAGGGCGCTTCTCATAGCGGGACTCGCCAGGGACAAACAGGCCTCTGGTGTGGCTGTGCTCCAAATGGAGGGACTTACCTCCTTTACCGACTATTTCGTTATCTGCTCCGGGTCCAGCACCACCCAGGTAAGGACCATCTCCGATTATATTGTGGAGACCCTCAAGGCAAAGGGCATAAGGCCCATGGGGCTGGAAGGGGTTTCAAACGCCAAATGGGTGCTCATCGATTTTGGAGACGTGGTGGTCCATATCTTCGAGGAAGAGACCAGGGCTTTTTACGAGCTTGAAAAGCTCTGGATGGATGCGCCGCATCTTGAGGCACCCTCCCTCTCTGAAGACGCTCAGGCAGAGAAAGAGGAAGAATGAAAATAAGCGTCTTATGGGTGGGCAGAACTAAGGAAAAGTTTATAAAAGAGGCGATAAAGAAGTATATTAAAGACATCCAGACGATGGCGGGCATAGAGATCGTAGAGGTAAAAGAGGGGAAAGGCGCTTTTTCTGAAAACCGGAAACCGGCGGCCGTCCTGTTTGAAGAAGGCGGAAGGATACTGAGGCAGGCTGGCGATTTCATTTTGCTGGATGATGCGGGGAAGATGATGAGTTCCATGGAATTTTCCGGGTTGCTGAGAGACAAAAGTTCCTGCAGGTTTGTGCTGGGCGGGCCTTACGGGGTTTCCCCCCAGGTGAAGGAGGCGGCCTCCATGAGGCTTTCCCTTTCGCCCATGACATTCCCGCACGAACTGGCCAGGGTGATCCTTCTGGAACAGGTATACAGGGGGCTCAGCATTATAAAAGGCAAGGGGTATCATCACGCATAGGGTATGACCAAGATAGCCGTTTTCATACTGACGATTTTTTTTGCCCTCGTGGCGCTGTTTTCCATCTACAACTACGACACGACCATGATACATGTGCCGTTTTCGGGCATATATTCAGTGCCGAAGATAGGACTGATACTTTTCTCCGTTATCTCCGGGGTGTTCCTTATGCTAACCCTGGTGGCCCTGAGGGACACAAAGCGTTTCATTGACAACTACAGGCATGTAAAGAGGCAGAAAAAAGAGGAGTGGCTGGAGGGGCTTTATTCAAAGGCCATAAACCAAATACTCGCCAACAACAGGGAAGAGGCGAAAGAGATACTGGAGACCATACTGGGTGAGGCCCCGGAGCACACGGATGCCCTTTTAAGGATGGGAGACATATACTCTTTTTCCGGCCAGCACGAAAAGGCGGCGGAATATTACAAGCGGGCCTTGGGTGCTTCAGGGGGCAGGAGCATGGAGGCGCTTCTGCTGCTTGAGCAGGAAATGGAGGCCCTCTCCATGTGGGACAGCGCCCTGAATTACGCAGAGGAAATACTGGAGCTGGACCCGGACAACCTTTCCGCACTGGAAAGCAAGCGTTCCATACTGGAGAAGATCGAGCGCTGGCCGGACCTGGTGGAGGTCCAGAAAGCGATACTGAAACTTGAGCACCTGCCGGACCGCAAGGCCGAGGAGTCGAGGCTCAGCGGCTACAGATATGAGCATGCAAGGCAGCTCCTGGAGGCCAACGACCTCGACCGGTCAGGCAAGCTGTTCCGCATGGTCCTTAAGTACGAGAAGGAGTTCATCCCCTCCTATCTAGGGGCGGCCGAGGTGTTGCTGGGCCAGGGAGAAGACGAGCAGGCGGTGGAATTCCTTGAGCGGGGCTACGCCCAGGCTGGTTCGGTCATCCTGCTGGCCAGGCTTGAGGACCTGCTTATAAACAAAGGGGAACCCGAACGAATAATAAAGCTGTATCAAAACGCGCTGAACGGCAGTCCTAACGATTCCGTGCTCAGGTTCCTCATGGGAAAGCTGTATTACCGCCTGGAGATGATAGATGACGCCCTCGACTGCCTTAAAGGGTTTGATTCCGCGGACAACTTTCCTTCGGTCTGCCGCCTCTTAGGGGAGCTCTATATGAGGCGGGAGCGCTATGAAAAGGCAGCCCGCGCCTTCAGGAAGGCCGCCGACCCAGGCAAGCTTTTTTATTGCTGCAGCTCTTGCGGGCATCTCTCCGCAGAATGGGCGGGCAGGTGCCCCGGATGCGGTAAATGGAACTCCTACAGGTTTGATATCTATGGAAGAAGCAAGCTTTAAAAAGGGCGCCGTCGTCCTGGACACAAGCCTCTTTGTGAACCCGGACGTAAGGCGCAGCTTCGGACCCAATCCCACGGCGGCTCTTGAGAACTTCCTTGAGCTTGCGGCGCAGGCGACGGCGTTTGAATTTTATATGCCGCCTTCCATCTTCAATGAGCTCAGGAATTTTATCGAGCCGGAGAAGATCCCGGGGGAGCTGTTCGTTTATCTGCACCAGAAATCTCCCAGGAAATTGGAGCTCACTACCCCCGCCTACCTGCTTTATGAGCTGGTGGAGGACATCCGGGAACGCGTGAACCGGGGGTTGAGGCTGGCCGAACGCGCGGCCAGGAACCCGGAGGGCAGAGAGGTAGATGAAATAGTGCAGGACTTGAGGCGCAAATACCGCGAGGCCCTGCGCGAGGGGATAATAGACAGCAAAGAGGACGTGGACCTGGTGCTTCTGGCCATGGAGCTTAATGCGCTCCTGGTGTCGGCTGACCAGGGGATAATCAAATGGGCGGACAAGCTGGGGATAAAATGGCTGGTGCCCGAGAAATTCAAGCAGTACATGGATGGCCTCATAAAGAAGACAAAACGCCTCTCCCAAATGGAAGAGGAAGGGGAAAAGGCCGGTTAAGTCCGGTCTTTATTTTTTTAAAAAAGAGAGCGGTCTTTTTCTTTTTCGCCGCCCTCTTTTTTTAAGTTTTTTGGGGGATGCCGTTACGCTTCCTGGGCCTTTCTCCAGCCCGCCTCCGCCAGACGGCCCATGCGCCCTATGGCCCACTTCCTGAATTCAAGCACATACCTCTGGCGGTCTTCATTGAGGAGTTTCAGGAGCTCAGCCTTCTCCGTTGCCGAGTCCTCCACGTCTCCGGGGTAGACGCCCTTCCATGTGCAGTACCCTTCATCAAACAGAAATTCCGGGGTAATGCTGCGCCTGGGCAGCCTGGATGAGGCGGCAAACCTGGCTATCTCCATGTCGTAGTCGATGACCCAGCCGTTGTCCGCGATCATTGTTGAGGCATCCACGGCCAGGTTGGCGGAACATTCAGGGCAGTAAAGGCCCCTTATTATTTCCACGGGCATCGCGTCGTCTTTCAGGTTAAAGCTTGCCGCGGCCTTTCCGCAGCTGCAGGCGATCTTATGGTCCAGGCACATAACTGGCTACCTCCTTGATGCTTGTTGAATTTTTTTATCTCTCTTTCGTGTGTCCCCTTCCCGGTGCGAGCCGGGGCGCGGTATCTTTGTCTTTGCATTGGGGACAGTACCCGTAGAACTCGATGTGGTTCCCCGTGATCTCGTAGCCAAGGGAATCGGGGACATCCAGATCGAACACATGGTCTATGTCGCTTACGCGGCTGCAATCCAGGCAGATAAGATGATGATGGGGCCGCGTGTCCGGGTCATATCGTTTTTTCGCGGGGTCTATAGTCAGCTCAAGCAGCTTTCCCTTGTCCCTCAGCGAAGCCAGGGTGTTGTAAACCGTGGCCAGGGACATGCCGGGAAACCGCCTGGATACCGCCCCATATATGTCCTCTGCCGAGGGGTGCGCGGTGTTGCCGTCCAGATAGGCCAGTATGGCCATCCTCTGCGGTGTGAGCTTCAGCCCAAGCTCCTTGCAGATATCTTTTGCCTTTGTTTTTGCTTGTGTCTGTTTCATCATTTAGATTCATTCTAAATTGATAGCAATTATTTGTCAAGAGGGCATCGTTCTTATGTGGGGGGTCTTAAGCGGAAACGGCGGGAGTATCAGCCGTGATGCTGTTTTATCAACTGCAACAGGACAATTCCGCTGAAATCCTGAAGAAAGTGCATCAGGATGGGTGCGATGAGGCTCTTGCGCCACAGGTAGACAAGGGCATAGGCCAGGCCCACCACGAAGACGGCCGCGACCCGCGCCAGGCCTTCATAGCCGTGCCCAACGGTAAAGATCAGGGTTGACAGGACCACGGCCGCTGCCGGGCTGGATGTGACCTCTCTTAAGCGCAATATCAGGTATCCCCTGAAAATGGTCTCCTCGGCAACCGCTACTATGGCTATCATGAGGACGGCCAGAAGGAGTTGCGCTGTCCCGTTAATCTTTAGAGGAAGCGGGCTGGGAGGGGCGGACAGACCGGCCTTGTGCAGATAGCCTACCAAGGCGGAGGTGAGTAAAAAGAGGGGGATGAACACCCAGAGGCCTATATTGGCCTCCGCCCAGAGCCCCCTGGTTGTGAGCCCTATGGCGGCCGGATGTTCCCTATTGCGCCATAGGAAAAAGAGCACCAGGAACAAAAGGGAAAGGTCTCTCAGGATTACGGAGCCGGCCAGAAAAAGAAAACCGATGCCGGCAATGTGCCCGGCAATGAAAAAAGAAGAAACGAGCGCGGGCAGAATGAGAAACAGAAAGACCAGCAACTCCAAAAGCTTTCCCTTGCGAGTGAAAGTCTGATTTTCCATCGTTTTTCATGTCTTCCAGCGGCTGGTTTCCCGCCAACCGTGCATAATTGAGACCATGACGAAATCCTACTGGAAACAGTCCGTTGACGCAAGCCAGAGTTTTAGCTTTATTTTTCTCAGGACTTCTATTAATGAAACGTGCACGCCCTTCCCCCATTTTTCACGAAGTCTGCGTTTTAGCCGGCATGAAAGCACTCCGGCCGCCGCAAAAACAAAAACCTTCATTAATGGATCACATTTGACAGCGAATTATGGCGGCGATAGCATTTAACCAGGTAAGACGTCATTTAGCAAGACATCTTCCAAAAGGAGTTCCCGATGACCACGCCTTGACCACGTATTAACGGGAAGGGCCCTTCAAAAAGCCTGCATTAAGGCACAAGCTGCAGCATGATAATTGAAGGGCCGAATGTTGCCTGTGTGCGGGCCTGGTCCGCATGGCAGGTTGTATTCGATGAAAGGAGGCTCACATAATGTCTACCGCACAAGGATTGGTTGAAAGGAGATCGACAGGAATAATGGCCGCTGGCGCCCTGGCCGAGGGTTTTGTCAGCATTGGGGCCGTCGTGCTTTCAATAGTCGGTCTGTCGGCCAGATTCCCCATGCTGATGCTGCCTATTGCGACAATCGCTATTGGCGCATCACTGTTGTTTGAGGGTGGTGCAGTCACCGCCAGGTTTTCAAGCCTGTTTTCGCTGGCACGCGTGCCGATGGACGTAAGAGAATTCGGTCTGGGCATAACCACCGAGTTCATAAGCGGCAGCGCGGGCATCGTTCTGGGCGTGCTGGCGCTCATAGGTCTTGAGCCGCTCGTGCTTACCCCGATAGCTGCCATCGTTTTCGGGGCCTCGCTGCTTCTGGGGGCCGGGGCAACGGCACGGGCGAATGCCCTGTTGAGCCAGATGTCCGAACAGAGGGAAGCCATCCGCGAGGTGATGCGCGAGGCTGTCTACGCCGCATCAGGTGTGCAGATACTGGTAGGCATAGGCACTGTAACACTCGGCATCCTTGCGCTCACGGGCATTAACCCGCTGGTCTTGTCTCTTGTGGCCATGCTTTCAGTGGGTTTTGCCAGTCTGCTGAGCGAATCCACCATAATTAACAGGGTCACCGGCGCTGCCCGCAGGCAAAAGACTGCCACCGCCTGAAAAAAATAAAAATAAGCATTCCCAAAACCCGATGGGGGGCGCCGGAGATTTTCTTTAGCCCGGACGCCCCCTTTTTTTATCTTCATATCGCATTTCCTTAAGCAAATCGAAGAATTAACTCTCGCAGCTAAGGACTTCACCCGGATTATTATCACCTGCCGTCCTCCTGTAAGAAATACTTAAAAAAAGGCTGGTTTGTCTGCATGGCTGATTCCCCGTTGTGTCAAAAAATAATGCTAAAGATTTGTAAATTAAATATCGATAATACATATAAGCAGGGATCAATGTGGGATGGTTTTATAAATGAACTGCCGGGTAGTTGGTAGTCCGGCCGGAAAATTGAAGGCATAGAGCCTGGGTGCGTTTTGAGGAAGAATAAATTTTCGAAAAATTCAAATGTATAGCTGACTTATGGTGGATTATATGAGAAAGCCAGGAGCCCTGGGCAAGTCAGCAAAATCTGTTGGTGGTCTGATTATTTGATTATATCCGGAGGAAGTTGATGGTTACGCTTTTGTCTAGATTGAATATCATGTACAGAATTGCTCTGATGGGACTGATGGGACTCGTTGGCGGTTTTTTTATAGGCGGCATGGGCGGCATGGATGCGGCCTTTATGCCTGCCGGCCCGCATCTGTTTATGTACAGCTGTATTATCGGCCTGCTGATAGTTGTGCTGTGGGTGCCTATTATTCTGAGCATAATGAGATCCGCAAAGGCCATACGGAGCGTTGAAGAAGCGCTTAATGCAATGAGCGGCGGAAATCTGGCGATAAATATTGACGCCAATGACACCGATTCAACCGCGCGCAGGATCGAAGAAACCGTCAACAAAACCATAAATTATTTTGCGGATGTCATCAATCAGATGGTTATGGCTATCAGCGGTGTCATTACCGGCTCTGACTCCATGCGGAAAAATGCCGATACGGCCCGTGAGAAAACACAGCTGCAGGCGGAACAGGCAAGCGCAGTTGCCGCCGCCGCCACGGAAATGACCAGCACAATAACCTCTATTTCGAATAACGCCTCCGCGGCCGCCAGCGCTTCGCAGGAAGCCCGGAAAATTGCCCAAAGCTGTCAGGCAATAGCTGAAAACGCTGTGCAGACCATTGCACATGTGCAAAATTCGACTATGGAACTGGCCGGTTTGGTAGAAAGATTGAGCGGCCGTACAAGTGAGATCGGCCAAATTGTAATTTTAATTAAAGATATAGCCGACCAGACAAACCTGCTCGCTCTGAACGCGGCGATCGAGGCGGCAAGGGCAGGCTCGCAGGGCAGGGGTTTTGCGGTGGTCGCTGATGAGGTGAGGAAGCTTGCCGAAAGGACCATACGGGCCACGGCTGAAATTTCAGATAAGATAGGCGCGGTGCAGGAAGATTCCCGGCTGACCTCGGATTCCATGAATATAGCCTCGGGGAGCGTTGACAAGGCGACCGGCCTTATGAGAGACCTGCGGGCGCCGCTTCAGGATATAGTCCAGGCCACGCATAATGTAAGCGATCAGGTTATGCAGATTGCCAGTGCGGTGGAACAGCAGTCCGCCACATCGGAAGATATTGCCAGAAACATCGAGGGCACTTCTCATATGGCGGAGGAAGTGGACGGCTATTCAAAGACAATTATCAGCGAAATAAATTCCCTCCTGAGCGTTATAGTAAGGCTTCGGGCCGTCGCCCTTAAATTCAATACCGGCAATGATGCCGTAATGCTGACGACCCTTAAAGATGGCCATAGGATCATGTATGGAAAGGTCAGAAACTGCGTTGTGAACGGGGAACGGACCGACCCTTCCATTATCCCTGCGGTTGAGGCCTGCAAGGTATGCGCATGGAACAGGAGCGGCGGGGAAAAATATCGTCATTCATCCAGCTTCGGCACAATGAAGGAATTGCACCTGCGCTATCATGATGTGGCGGTAAATGCCATCAGGGAGAGCAACGCGGGCAACAAGCAGAAAGCCGTTGATCTGCTTCAGAAACAGGAATATCTGTTGAATGAGATCTGTGACCTGCTCGATAAAATAGGGCAGGGCAGCTAACCGCTGGTATGTGCGGTGCGTGCGCGGCGGCAGTCATTAAAAAAGTGAAAACAATTATTTGCCGTCCGTTTGAAATGCGGAGTCCTTGGACTCATTAGCCAGAAATATATCCACGTTGTCCTGTGTGATCACGTCAATGCCCGTATCAATAATATGGGGTATCTGAACACCCAGAGATGCCTGCCATAACATCAGAACTGACATGGAGCCTTGCATTTTGGGAATGGTTGCCGAGGAGGATTCTATCACGCCTTCTTTAATTGCATCGAGTATGGGCTTGATCCCATCCATGCCTACCACTTTTACTTTGCCGGTCTTCCCGGCCTTTTTGATAGCGGCTGCTATACCTATCGGGCCGGAAGCATCGCAGCACAAGTAACCGCTCAGATCGGGATGCAATTGGAGAACCGCCGAAGCCTGTTTGCGGGCAGTCTCAATATCGTCTTTGTCAATGCCGCCATCTACAATAATTATACCGGGATACTTCCCCAATACAGCCATCTGGGCTTCGTATCTTTCTTTGTGGTTTGGCGCCGTGGGATATCCCTGCATCACAGCCACTTTGCCGGCGTACCCGATAAGCTTGGCGAGGCGCTCGGATGCAATGATCCCCTGCTCAGCAAAGTTATTGCCGATACTGGTGAAGCTGGCATCCGGCGAAGGTGAATCGAAAAGAACCACCGGGATAGCCTGCTCCCTGATGCCGTTTATCGCAATCATATGGCCCACCGCGTCAACTGGGTCTACAGCGATGCCGCCCGGGCGGCTTCCGGCTGCCTTTTCCAGGATCGCGTTCTGCTGGGCGGCATCGCAAATGGATGGCGGCATATAGTCAGCCACAATCTCGACCCCAAGCTCACGGCTTAGGATTTCGGCCTGCGCCTGCGCCCCTTTGTTCACCTCGTCGAACCATGGATGGGCGACTTTAGGTACAATGACGAATCGAAGTGGCGTTGTCATTTTTCGCGTCCTCCTCAGAATTAAGCGTAATCAGAATTAAGTGCAACGGGTAATGCGGATTCCGCATTTCATCCCCATGGCCAATAATAATATGCCCGGAGGCTTGAAAAAACTTTATGGCAGCGCCCAAATGATCTTTTTGTATTCATCTTCCGAAAAAAGCCGATGGGTCTCGGTCCGGACGTACCCGCCCTTCGCGATGGCCAGGACCATTTTGGCGACGGCCTCGTCGTCCGGGGCTTTTATTAAGAACATCGCGTCGGACTGGCTGCCAAGTATTCCATAGAAGGCCTTCATCTCTCCTCCCATGTCCCTGACTGTCTGCTTCGCGGCCTCGATTCTGGCGGGGCTGTCCTTTGTGTTCTGTATCCCCAAGGCGGTAAATCCAAAGTAGATCACATAGGTACGCATAATCGCGCCTCCTTTTTAGCCTTGTTATCAGTGCCTGCCTGGCTATCGGAAACAGGCAGAATGCGAATAATAAGACCAGCGCCAGCGGCCCCTCTTTTCGTCTTTTCCACTCTACTTGGACGTAAGCGTTTTCCAATAGGAAGCCTGTGAATGGATCGGCCTAATCACAACTTATCTGGCAAAAAGGAAACTGTCAATAGTGTGAATTCACAGCGGGCAAATACTCTCATATAATTTAAATATAGAGGACAGCAGCGTAATAACATCTTTGCAACCCGTCACCTTCGGAATTTCAATGGGGCACTCCATAAAAGTATGAACTGCGGAAATAACAGTAAAAGGATCCCTCAGGCAAGAAGAGGCGCACCATGAAGGCCGCGTGGGTGGTTGTTTTGTTTCTGGTGCTGTCAATTCCTGCCATGGCAGCGGATAGCGGTTCCGCGGCCAAAGCCAGGAGCGAGGCAAATACTGCGGAGATGCGTCTTCTTCTGAATTCCTTTGCAGCCCTTGGGGAAGGACATATAGCGAACGTCCTGAACGGCCTCAGGCTTATGTCGGCCACGGATGAAGCGCGGAGTGGAAAATGGGAAGAAATTAAACCTTTGCTGGCTGAATTCGCCAGGGGTGATATAAAAGCCGCCGCCGTATGGTTTGCCAGGCCCGACGGCTCCTACTACGCAGTCGGAAAAGATTTTACGGGGCTAAACCTGCGAGACCGGGGGTATTTCTCCGGCCTTATGGCGGGAAAGGAAGTCGCTGGCGATTTGGTCATCAGTAAATCCACCGGCCATCGGACAGCTATCGTGGCAGTCCCGGTGCGCAGAGGGGGCCGGGTTGTTGGGGCGCTGGGCGCGTCTCTTTCGGTTGGGGAGATAAGCAGAATGATCGAAGAAAAAATGGGCCTGCCGGAAAATATTATTTTTTACGCGCTCGATCGAAAGGGGCAGGCTTCCCTGCACAGGATATCAGCGCTTATCTTCGGTTATCCTTCCGACATGGGCAGCAAAAGTCTGGCGGAAACTGCCGGCGAGATGCTGGCCAAAAACAAGGGTGAAGTGACATATGATTTTTATGGCGAGCGGTCGGTTGTCTTCAAGAAATGCCCTCAGACCGGCTGGGTTTATGCGATCGGCATTGTTACCGGAAAGCCGGGGCAACCCGTGGAGGAGCTCCCTCCGATCCTGAATGAGTTCCAGAAGGAGATCATGACAGAGCTCAATAAAATGGATGGGGACCTTGCAAAAACCGCAAAGAGTCTTGCGGAAAAGGATTTTTTGAAAAAGTCCGGGACAAGAAAAATGCTTGCTGGTCTCTGCCGGTCTCATCCTTATGCAGTAGGCTGCGCCGTAGTCGACCGCGAGGGGAGAATGGTTTTGGTCGAGCCTAAGGGATATGCCGGATTCGCAGGCTGGGATATAAGCGCCCAGGAACAGGTAATGCGTCTTTGGAATTTGAAAAAACCTGTCCTTAGCAACGTTTTTAAGGCAGTCGAAGGTTTTGAAGCCGCTGATCTGCAATTCCCGATATTCTCTTCCCAGGGCGAATTCATGGGCTCGGTAAGCCTGCTTTTCAGGCCCGAATCCTTGTTTTCGCAAGTCCTTACCCCTGTCCTTCATGGGATGCCTGTGGAGGCATTCGCCATGCAGACGGACGGGAGAATTCTCTATGATGAAGATAAGAACGAGATAGGACATATGCTGTTTGCTGATCCGATGTACAAACCGTTTCCCCAACTCCTTGCTCTCGGGAGCCTGATATCCAGAGAAAAAACCGGGGCTGGCAGCTACGATTATATGCAAAAGGGTTCGGAAAAGGTGGTCAAGAAAGATGCGCACTGGATTACGATCGGCCTTCACGGTACAGAATGGCGTCTGGTGGTAATGCATGTCAGGGCAGGGCGTTCCATTTCTTCCGGCACATACCCTGAAGGCACTGGGACGTCTGATAATGCGCTCAGGACTCTGGCGGAAAATCCGGAACTGAAGAATGCCCTGTCCGGCAAAGATATTGCCAGCATCCAGAACATATTCAGGGAATTCTACTGGGCGCATGACGGGCTTTATTCCATACAGTGGATCGACCCCCAGGGAATAAACCGGTATGGATATCCCGAAGAAAACAGCCTGATCAATTCAGATATGAAAAACTCAAAGACGCCTTCGGCAAAGACAATGCTGCGGGCGCTTTCCGGTAAAAAAGAGAGTTCATTTGAAAGCCCCCTTATGGAGGGGAAAACAGGTTTTTTTTCATGGTCCCGGTATTTGAGAGGGAAGACTATCTTGGGATGATATATATAATCCGAATAAAGAGGCAGGGAGGGCGATCAGGATAAAGAAGTGACTCATAAACCCTCATCGCGCAATAGAGAGCGAATGCAAGAGCAAAAGGAGAAAACTCGTATGAGCGAACAGACAGCTACACTGGAAACGTCTTTACAGGACTTGTTGATCAAGAATGAAGTCGAAACGGCTGTGAGCATGCTGCAGGCGGTCTATGCGAAGCATAGCCAGGGGGAGATGACGCTTGATCAGGCGAAGCAGCTAGGCGCCAGCCTTCTGCGTGAGCTGCGTTACGGAGCTGACGGGTATTTCTGGGCGGACACTATGGTGGGGGTCAACGTTGTACTGTATGGGCGCAAGGATGTGGAAGGAAGAAACCGGCTTGAGGACAGGGACCCCAATGGAACTTTCTACGTCAAGGCATTCATGGAAAAAGCAAATGCCGGAGGCGGCTATATCGATTACCTTTTTCCGAAAATGGGGGAAACCATACCTCAAAACAAAAGGGCGTACGTGCTTCTGTTCAAACCCTTCGGCTGGGTAGTCGGCACCGGATACTATCACTGAAGGAAGTGCGGGCAGGAATGCCGCAGGCCTTTCGTTTCAGCGGGTTCGGGGGCGAAAAAAACCATTTCAAGGTGTACGTCCACGTTTTAAAGTGGAATGTTAATGGAATGTTACCGCGGGATAAACCGAAAGGCCAAAAAAGGGGGCCTTATGAAAATCCGTGTCCTGTCCGGCCTATTGTTTTTGTTTGTCCTTTCCGGATTGGCATATTCAAATGATTACAGCAGCGTCGTTCGGGTAAAGATCATTCTGAAGACCGGTAAGGCGGAAAATGGCCAGCCTATCCGGTATTTGAAAACGAAAGATCCGGAAATAACCGTTCTTGACGTTGTATTGCCGCCAGGGGCGGAGACGGGGTGGCATTTCCACCCGGTGCCGGTATATGCCTATGTATTATCCGGAGTGCTGGAAGTAAAAATGGAGAAAGGAAAATCACGTTTTTTTAAAGCAGGAGACGCGATCATCGAACCCTTAAATACGCCTCACGACGGCTTGAACACCGGCAAAATACCAGTTCATCTGATCGTTTTTTACACCGGTGAAGCGGGCAAGCCGTATGTGACCAGGCTGCAGGGACGTGATTCAATTAACGGGGGGGGATATGAAGGCCGGTAAAGCAACAGAGAAAGGAGACAAAGAAAAGCATCGGCATGTTTGATTATTCCGGCTCCAAAATTGATTTTTTTGACAAAGGAAGTATCATGACAACCCCATAGCTGACTATGATGTATTTTTGTGGAGAATGCAGATGGGGTATTTTTTGCTGCAAAGAAATCCTTCCTGTAATAGGGCGATTGACAGGGAATAAGACCACTGCTTAGACTAATTCACGCGGACTTCTTGCACGTCACGAACGGAGGGGACATTTCGATAAATATGAGCCGATTGCCTGCCCGAAAAGGAGCGGATTAATGCAAACTGGCTATAATGCTTCTTTCGATTTTTTGAGTGGCGGTCTGCCGGGAAGGAAGATAGGAACTATTTCATGAACTTCATTCATTTCCTGCGCGATAACCCCGCCATGGCATTCCTCCTGCTTCTGGGGCTCCTTATCGTGTCCAGTCCGTTTCTGGGTATGCTGTGTCGGGGGAAAAAGTCCGGGCGCAAGGTTAAGGGGCGTGTGGAAAAAGAACCGCCAACCACCCGCTTTATGGGAACGCAAATGGACTTGGCCATATTGTTTTTTGGATTATTGATGCTGCTGGCAGTGATAGCATGGGTAATAAAGGCGTTCTCATAGATTTTTTAGATTTTTTTGCTTGGCAAGGAGAGTCAGAATGAGAAGAGAATATCGCAGGTTTATCCCGGTCTTAACAATATTTTTTGTAGTCGTTTCAGTCGTTTGCTCTTATGCGGCGGCCAGCGCGGCTAAAAAGCAAGAGGTGGTAGCGGTTGGCATTATAAAAAAACAGGGAATCACGTCATATATGTATGGGACACACGTGTTGATCGATGCTAAAGGGCATACATTGTATGCCTTAAAAAGCGGCATCGACCTGGATAAGTACGAAAACAAGAAGGTAACGATCAAGGGTGATCTGATCAAAGGCTATCCCGCAGATAATGGGCCCGGCTATCTGAATGTAAGATCGGTTGAGCCGCCCCAAAAGAAATTTGAACGTGCACATTCAGGAGCCATATCAGAATGAGACACCTTGGAAATGTACTGGAAGAGGGCATGAATATCGCTGCTGTAATGATGAAAGGCACGCCCCGGATGCATTTATTTTGCTTATTGCCCGCGATGTTCGTGGGAAAGGCGTAGCCTTCCACCCTAACCCTAGTTACCAAATTTCTCCGCAAGTAAAATAATGGGACTAAACAGAGCGAGTCCGATTGAATAATTTTTTGAAACGAATGGAGGATTATTCCCTTGCCGCTGCCTTTGTACTTAAAAGGTTTAATGCCGAAGGGACGGTATATCACTTGAAGTACACAAAACAGGCCCTGCCACAACTTATCGTAATTGACTTCCCTCTTGTAAAAAATATTTAAAAAACACGTGGTTGCTAATGAGAGCTTTTAAAAAGGGAGATTCTTTAATATAAAGTTTACTTTTTTTACTAAATAATATAAATTAGAATTAATCATTGATTGGAATTAGCAGTTCTAGAAACCCCCGAGGGCTGGAGGGCAAAAAACATGGCAAAGGTAATATCGACAAAGGTAGAGGAAAAAACGGACGAAGTCCTAGAGGCTATGGCTGAGGAACTCAGTGTTTCAAAAAGCTGGATAATCAACCAGGCCCTTAAACAGTATATAAGCCGGTACGATGCTCAACTCTCGGATTTGCGCATTGCGTCTATAGGTGAAACCGTGGACCACGAGGACATAAAGAAGGAATATGGCCTATAGGATCCAATGGGACGTGCGGGCTTACAAGGAATTGAAGAAGCTCGAC
>JAKAGP010000255.1 GCA_021825785.1 Nitrospirota bacterium | reverse complement strand
CCGGCACCCGGTTTTGCATCAGGCGGGTCCTGCCGGCCGGGCTTGGCCTTTACGGTTCGCAACTGGTCATTTCCGGGGCGACCATGCGGTTTCTGCCCCACATATTGGGAGCGAGTCTGCTTTTTTTCATCATAACTTTTCTTGTGGCCAGGGGACTAGGACTGGATCATGAAATCACGCTATTGCTTTGCACCGGCCTTTCCATTTCGGGGGCAAGCGGCGTATCCATTATCTCGGGAATGAGGGCCGCGGACAGAAACGATGTGTCCGTCTCACTGATCTCCCTGTGGGCCATCGGGCTGGCCGGCATGCTGTCGATCAGCTTCTGCCCTGACGCGCTGGGGCTTGCCTCCCAAAAATTCGCGTTCATGCTGGGGGCCGCACTGCCTTCCCTTGGCCTGGTAAAAGCGGCCTCCGCTTCCATGAGTGAAAAGCTGGCAGGTCTTGCCACCGGCCTGAAGCTCCTGAGGACCGCGCTTCTGGGTTTTCTGCTCATGGGTCTGTATTTCACAAAAAAGATAAAAAAAACAAAAAAGGCAAAAGAGACTGTGCGGACCTGGGAAGCGGTCTGCTTTATTTCGCTTTTTTGGGGTCTCGCCCTGGCAGTGAACCTGGCCGGAACGGCCGGGCTGAGATTGAGCGGCGCCCTTGCCCCGGCAGGACTCTTTGTGCTGTCCGTTTCCCTGGCCTCCCTGGGTTTTTCCGTGGATTTCGATTCCATTGCACGGAAGGGGGCCTCTCCGGCGCTGACGGCCATGTTTGCCTGGGGCATTTCGGTCCTTTTCATATACCTGGCGATGAAGGCGTTCTAGGCGATGAAAAAAACATTGATAACCGGATTTTTTCTGTTTCTTTTTTCCTTCTCTGCTACCTTTGTCGCAATAATGTTATTGGTAGCGGACCACCAGTCCCATCTGATAATTTCGGGGATGGAAAATATTGCGCCCGTTTCCCTGGAGCAGAAATTTGTTTTCTACAAGCTGACCGCGGAGGGTGAAAACCACTTCCTCGCGATCGGTTTTTACGTATTCATGACCGGTTTCATGGCCGCGCTGTTTTTCGGAAAAAAGTTCCTTAAGGCCGTAAAGGACCTCCATTCGGCCGCCGTAACGATAAATGCGGCCCCCGAAAGGATTGGCATGGCCACCTCAAGGATTGGTATGGATAGTCCGGCGGTCAATCCGGATGCCGATCCCCTGGATGCCGTTCAGTACATCTGCGCGACGGAGTCCGCTTCCGGGGCCGGAGAGCTTGCCGAGATCGCCTGCGCCATGAACCGGCTCTTGCGGACGCTGAGGGACAAGGAAGAGGCCCTGGCGTTAAAAAACCGCTATGTAAGCATGATGCTGGATGCCCTTTGGGTGATGGATGAAGAAAACCTGGTAACGGACATAAACCCGGCCTTCACGGAGCTTCTGGGATATGAACGGGACGATATCATAGGGTTTCCCGTTTTTGATTTCATGGACGACAAAAGCGAAAGGGCATTGAGAAGGCACCTGCTCTCCTGTGAGGACGGCGCCTGCTCCTCCAGCGAGCTCATGCTCATCTCTAAAAATGGGGAAACGGTGGCCGTAATGGCGTCATGGTCTCCCCTGCCGGCAAAAGCAAACAAAAACAAAAATTCCGTGGGGAAGAGCAAAGGCGAAACTGCCGGCAGGTTGGGCATACTCAAAGACTTCAGGCAGGAGGCAGGGTTCAGGGAGACTCTGAGGGAAGCCGCGGAATTTCAGCAGGCATTCATGGACAGCATGCCGGAGATATTTATGGTGGCCAATGAGGGGCTCAACATAATAATGTCCAACAAGGCCGCAAAGAACGAGACGGGGACAGACCCGGCCGGTGCCCCTTATACCTCTGTCTGCGACCCCGAGGGGACCTGCGCTTCCCTGAATTGCCCCGTAAAAATGGTCTTCAAGACGGGCAGGCCGCAGAAGGAACATGCCATGCCAATGAAAAACCGCGCACAGGTCCCCTCCCTTTATGAAGCCACGGCCTATCCCATTAAAAATCGGCGGGGTATTGTAAAAAATGCCGCCGTTATGATCAGGGACATTACAGAACAGAAACGGCTCCGGGACGAAATGGACAGGAAGGAAAGGGAACTGGCGGCCCTCCTGGATTTTTCGCGGATCATAAACAGTTCTCTTCGCGGAGAGGATGCCTTTAACCCCTCCATGAAAAAGCTGGTTGAGCTTACCGGCATGGACGGGGCGTGCGTCTTTCTGCTCGATGAGATGGGAGTGGAGCTTTCAAGCAAATACCACTGCGGGCCCCTGTCCGGGTTCTTCAGGGAAAACGGGACATTTCAAATGGACAAAATGAGCGGGGCAGGGGAAGACATCCTATGCAAGGCGGCATTGGGGAACCCGTTTACGACAGCCGATCTTTCCTCCGATCCAAGGGCGGAAAAATCCGTCCTCAGGCAAGCGGGCATGCGCGCCTGTGCGGCATTCCCGATGCCGGGAAAGGAGAAGATGAACGGGGTGCTCCTTCTCTTCAGTTTCTCCAGACACGAGTGGAGCGTGGAAGATGAAGATATAATCGTACATGCGGTCCGTATGGCGGGCCTGTCGCTTGAGAATATAAGGCTCTATGAGAAGATGCGCCAGCTATATAATCATCTGAAGTGGAAAAAAGACGGGGAACAAAAAGGGGAAGAATGAATCACCCTGCAGCAAAAAGCTGCAGGGAATAGCAGTTAAAAAATTTTTTCAGCCTACCACGTCAAGTTTCCTGACCCTGAGGTTCTTCACCCCCAGTGTCCCGGCAAGCCGCCGGCAAGCCGCCACGTCCACACCCTCCGTCTCAACGACGGTAACCTGCACGTCCGGCACATACCTGACCGCGCCTGAAATGAAATCCAGAAGCGCCCTGAACGCCTCCTTGTGCAGGGGCTTGCACAATCTCCCGTAAGTCTCTTCGTCCTGGGCGTCCAGACTGATGGAGAGCGAGTCCACGAGTCCCGCAAGTTCAGGCAGGATGTCCCTCCCGTGCACCAGGTTTCCCTGTCCGTTGGTGTTTATCCTCACCCTTCCGCCCCTCTCCTTCACCCATTTGGCCACTTCCTTTACGGTGTCCAGCCGCATGAGAGGTTCGCCATAGCCGCAAAAGACTATTTCGGAATATTTTCGCGGGTCTTTTCCTATCGCCTCTTCCAGGTCCTGCGCGGATGGCTCCCGCCTGAGCCTTAGCATATGCCCTTTTACGAAATCGCTTTTCATCCGCACACAAAAAGTACAGTTATTGGTGCAGCGGTTGGTTACGTTCAGATAAAGGCTGTCGCGTATGGGATAGGCAATTACGCCTTCACCGGGCATCTCTTCCATGCCAAAGAGCCTTGAGGCGTTAAGGGAAGTTATCCTGGCCACGTCGCCTATGGTGATGCCCCTCAGCTCAGCTATTTTTTCCGCCGTGGACCTGATATATGCAGGCTCGTTCCTTTTTCCCCTGAAAGGCTCGGGGGCAAGATACGGGGCATCGGTCTCAATAAGCAGGCGGTCATCAGGGACCCATGCGGCCACACCGGCAAGCGCCGATGATTTTCTGAAAGTGACGGGCCCCGCAAAGGATATATGGAAGCCCATCGCTACCAGCTCACCTGCCATCTCCATGTCCCCGGAAAAACAGTGCAAAACGCCCCTCAGAGGCCCTCCACCATGTTCCCGTCCGCCCTGGCCGTATTCCCTTAACACGCGAAGCGTGTCCTCCGCCGCTTCCCGGGAGTGCACGATAAGGGGAAGCCCCGTTTCCTTGGCAATATCCATGTGCATTCTGAATGCCTCGATCTGGACCTCTTTGGGCGAGTGCATGTAATGATAGTCGAGACCCGTCTCCCCGATAGCCACGGTCTTCTTGTCCCTGGCAAGGGCCAGCAGTGTCTCGAAAGCGTTATCGTCAAAATCCTTGGCGTCATGCGGATGCACACCCACGGCCGCGTAAATGAAATCATCAGAGAAATCATCGGATCT
>JAKAGP010000254.1 GCA_021825785.1 Nitrospirota bacterium | reverse complement strand
AGTAGGTCGTTGCGACACTGGTGTGGAAAGGACTTCCCGGTGTCTTTTCCGGCCAGTACGGTGAGCCCGCTTCCAAGGTATGAGTCAGGTCAATAATCTTCATCCCGTCGCCGCAAGCCTCACTGAAGATCGGGTCAGGCAAGATCGTCTCCCGTCATTGCCCGCTGTATACGCTCGCGACCAAGCTGTTGACGGGTCAGGCCCACTCAAAGGAATTAAGCTGTATCGTCCAGGATTTTGGCCGGCACGTAAAATCCCGGTGGAAGGCGAACGCGCTTTCCAGACCGGAACGGGTCAGATGGCCACCTTGATGTCGTCGCCTTCGATCTGGACGGGATAAGTCTCAAGCTTAAGCAGGCTGTCCTCCAGGTTTTCACCGGTGCGGACGTTATATTGCCACATGTGCCAGGGGCACGTCACAACATCGCCCTCCAGCATACCTTCTCCCAACGGCCCACCCTGGTGAAGGCAGGAATTATCCGTGGCATAAACCGTTCCGTTTACGTTGTAGAGGGCAATTGACTTGCCGTTGACCTCCACAGCTTTCGCAATTCCGGGATCGAGTTCAGACAACTTTGCCACTGTCACAAATTCAGCCATAGCTCCCCCATTTTAGGTCACAGAGAGTCACTCTCCGTCCGCATCGATTGTCGAATTAGTTTTCAGAATTCTCTGTGGGCGCCTGGGCCCGTTCCCACCGAAATACCATTTATTTCGCGAAACCCGGCAAAAGCAATCTTCCACCGGGCAGCCCCACGACACAGGTTTCAGTCTCAACTTCCTGTTTTCGGCCCTCATTATACTGCCAGAAAAGAAACTTCCACCATAATTCAAGCAACCGTTGTGTCGAAAGGTCACGGCCCGCTTCCTGCCGTACCTATTGATTCTTGATTTCGTTGCGGACCTTCTCAGCGGCCGCAGCCTTTCCCATTGCCTCCAGGGCATTGGCCTCGCTCTGGTAGGCTTGCCAGTAGTCAGGTACCACTTCGCGCGCAGCGTGGAACTCGGCAGCAGCCAGACGGTATTTGCCAAGCTTCATCCAGCAGGTACCTAGATAAAAATGCGCGGTGACGTCCTGAGGATTTGCCTTAACCGACTGTTCGAAAAATCTTGCGGCGGTAGCGTAATCACCCTGCGGGAAATAAACGGCGCCCAGCGCGTCGCTCGGTTCCGAACTGCCGGGCGCCGCGCTTTGCGCTTTCTTAAAGTCTTCAATGGCTTCCTGCTTGTTCCCTGTTCGCAACAGGATCCGCCCCACCGCCAAATAATAATCATGGTCCATATTTAATGGCCACGAACTCTTCTGATTCAGCCGCCGTGCTGTGTTGTATTCTCTGAGCGCACCTTTCAAATCGCCATGCTCGTATTCAAGCACAACGCCTCTCGCCATGTGCAGCAAGGGCGAATCAGGCGACTGGCTCAGCGAGTAATGGATGAGGGTATTGTTGTCACGCCAGCGGGGGATGGCCTTTACCGTCTGGACGGTGCAGAAACATGTTGCAAGGCCAAGCCCCACGGTACCAGCACGGGCCAATCTGACCCGTGGGGCTGTGCGCGGAAGCCAATCAAACAAAAGATAAGCCACGGCAAGACAGGGGCCAATCGAGGGGAAATAGAGGAAACGGTCCGCCAGAAGCGGAAAACTGAGCTGGCGGATATCGAGCACCGGCAACAGCGTTACCGGCCACCAGGCAATCAGAAAGGCCGGCAAGGGTTCACGTTTACGCAGCCATAGCGTTCCTCCTATGCAAATCAATGTGACCCAGGGCCACGGCGAACGCAAGCTGGGGCTCAGGTAAAACATTCGAAAGACGTTCAAGTGGAGGGGCCACAATAGAATTTTCGTGTCCTGTCCCAGGAGTCCGAAAGCCGCGCCTGCAACACGCGGAGTGATGTCCCAAATGTGCCCGCCTTGTGTCATGTATCCCAGCGCCTGATACCGCACAACCATATAGGCTCCTGTGGCTGCCACATAGGGCAACCACCGCAGCGCCCGCTGCCACCAGCTTTCCGGCTTGCCGAGGAAGAACCAGTAAGCCAGCAATAGAAGCGGAAAACTGAGAGCCATCTCCTTGAAAAAGAGTGCAACAAAGTAAGCGAGTGCCGCCTGCGCATGGCAACGTGCACGGTTCGTTCCGTCCTGTTCAGCACGTAGAAACCACAGGAAACCAAGCAGCGTCAAGAACGCAAAAGCAACATCGGGGAGGGCCGAAATCCAGGCGACAGCTTCGACGTGGACAGGGTGTAACGCCCAAAGTAGCACGCCGGCAATTGCAACAACGTCATTCCTGAACAGTTTCTGCGCCAGCCAATACACCATCCATGCCGTCAGCGCGTAAAGCACCAGATTTAGAAGGTGAAACACTGCCGGATTGGGCCCGCCAACACGGTATAAAATCCAGTAACAGGCAAACTGCATTGGCCGGTAGAAATTCGTCTTACCACCCTGAAAGGACCAGACCGAACCCGTAAAGATTTGCTTCCAGAGCTTGGAATTCAGGATAAAAGCGTTCTGAAGAATTTGCGGATTGTCGTCGTAAACAAAACCGTTGGCAAGCGAACCCGAGAAAAGCGTAAAAGTTGCGGCGGCCAGGACCGTTCCAGTCAGCAAACGGTACTTCGAGATCCAATCGTTCAATTCATCGAACAACTTGGGACTCCGCCCAGCAGACTCAACCTACAGTGGACATGAAGTTGAACTTGCGCGCCGAACCTTGGCCACAATCATGCAAAACCAGACTCAAGGCCTGGTCCCATGCACCAGTAGAGCGCCCACCTGGTGAAAATTTCTCATCTGTTCGGCATCCCGGAACCAGCGTCCTGTATATTGATCGGGAACGGGGGTCGGGTCAGGAATTTGCCGGTGCCTAACATCCACAAACCCCGCATCGCGATAAAGCCGCATCCATTCTTCGGTTGAAAGCAGGCGAGTTGGGACGCCGAGAATAGGACCCCACTGGTGCGAGTGCGGGTTTTCAAGATAATAGTTGATGAGAATCCAAGCGCTTCCGCCTGCATCAAGGACCCGGAATATCTCCCGAACACTGGCTGCCGGGTCCGGCCAGTAATACGCCGACTCGACAGAAATGGCTCTGTCGAAAAACCGGTCATCACATGGAATTCTATCGGCGGCACCTTCCATGAAGTTGAGGTTGGCATATCCACTGCTCGCGGCACGAGCGCGATTGAGCATTTCCCTGGCAATATCAACGCCCACGACGCTGCCCTCGGGGACAAGGCGGGCGATCCGGCGGGACAGCCAGCCGCTGCCGCATCCAAGGTCCAGAACGCGATCGTTGGGCTTCAGGTCCATCAGCGGCAGCACAGGCTCCGTGATGGGAAGATGGTGGTCCTCCATCTCCTCGCCGCGGCCGGCCTTGGCCCACTCTTCAAATTCATTGCGAACTTTGATTTCAGCTGAATTTTCCATTATCCCACCTGTCACTTTGCATGGATGATGGCTCTCTGTGCAGCTGTTGCTGAAAAGCTGCCCCCGAAATAGAGCACAACGCCGTAACTATAGAGTATAGAATGAATATTTGCCCTGAAACGACTCCTCTTTCCCAGCAGAATACCGAACCCTGCCGCCGGCTGGAGGAGAAGGAAAGAATTCCGGGGGCAGGTTGTGAATATGGACCTTGCAGATGATATTATGTTTCAGCTTGGAGGAAAACAGTGGTGCTTTGCTGACGAAACATTGACCAAGTCTGATCTCGGGAAGAGCCGAATATGATCGAAATCATGATGAAGAACATTGAAGCCTGCAAGAGCTCACTGACCGACGCAGTAAAAGGGATTCAAAGTTTCAAAACGTTCTTTCTGGCGGCCGCAACCGATTTTCAGAACATCGCATCTGTGGCCCCCAGTTCACGGCATCTGGCGCGCGCCATGCTGCAGGGGCTCTCCCTCACTGAAGCCAGAACGGTGGTTGAACTCGGTGCAGGCACCGGGGCCATCACACGAGTGCTTCTGGAAAAC
>JAKAGP010000253.1 GCA_021825785.1 Nitrospirota bacterium | reverse complement strand
GTGTAGGCATCAAACTCTTCCATTATCTTCAGTCTCTGGAACTCGTCGAGAGAGGTCAGTTCCTGGACGCCGGAACTGGCCGGGAGGACCTTTATCCCGTGCGGGCCGTCCGCCATTATCTCGGCGAGCGATTTCTCCCCGGACAATACATGCTGGATGTTGTACCTGGGGGCGAGCTGCAGCAGAACGTCCACATTGCTCAGCCCCAAATCGGCATCCAGGATTATCACCTTTTTCCCGAGCTTGCTTGCGGCCACTGCCAGGTTGATCACCACGTTCGTCTTTCCTACTCCGCCTTTGCCGCTGGCAACGGCAATCGTCTTTATGTGCCCCTTCCCGTCGTTCTTCAGCATTTATAGCATCCTTTCGCAAGTATCAGGTTCCCAAGCATCTGCTCATTCAGAAACTCTATGTCATCAGGCACTCTTTGCCCCGTGGCCAGATAAGCAACTGGTTTTCCATAGACCATCTGCAGGTTATAGATGGAACCGAACCTGACCGCCTCGTCCACCTTAGTGAACGAGATGCAGTCAAGAGGCAGCCTCTTGTAGCTGGCGTAAGCCTCCATCATGAATTCGTCATCGCTTGAAGCGCTCATTAGCAGGTGAAGTTCCATTGGCGCAAGGTCTGCGGGGACCGCGGAACACATATCGCCGATATACTCGATATATGAATCGTCCCTGGGGTTCCTTCCGGTAGTGTCTATGAATATGACGTCCCTGGTCTTTGCAAAGCCGGCGGCCTGCACCCTCAGCTCCGCCGGGGTAGACGCGGTCGCCAGGGGGATGCCCATTATGCGGGCATAGATCCTTGCCTGCTCCCCCGCGCCTATCCTGTAAGTGTCCAGGTTTATGATCGCGGCCTTCTTGCCTTCCTTTATGGCCTTTGCGCAGAGCTTGGCCACTGTGGTGGTCTTTCCTACCCCGGTGGGCCCTATCAGCATGAACGCCTTTTTTGTTTTGCCGCCCTGCTCCCGTTTTGTCTTCAGGTCCGCCGTTATAAGCTGCAGCAGGTCCTTGGGGTCCTTTGCCTTCCCGCAAAGCCTCAGCGCAAACTCGTCCCTGATCTTCCTTTCCCGGAGATAGTTAAGTAGCGCCTTTTTGCCCCGGTCCATGGATGGGCCAAAAGAAAAGGCCCCTCCGGACTTCATCTCGTTGATCACCGCCTTTAGCTCGCTGATCTCTGATTTAAACTGTCCTGAAAGCTCGTCCCTGAAGCGCTGGAAGCCTGCCTCCGCCCGGTCGGCGGCGCTCCCGGCGGACTCGGACGCAGCCTGTCCTGGAGCCCTGTCCAGGTCGTAGTCCACTGCCGCAGTGACCTCGACGAACGGCCGCACGCCGCTTTTTTCCTCCGAAGAGAGTATAACGGCGTCTTCGCTTAGCTCTTTACGCACAAGCTCCAGTGCCTCTGCGAAGTTTTTTGCTTTGAATTTTCTAATCTTCATATTTAAGGACCCCGGTTGTATAGATTTTTACGGACGGCGCTATTTCGGCATTCGAAAGAACAACGAGAGAGGGCACGAACTTTTCCATGATCCTTCTTACGAGCCTTCTTACCTGCGATGAACAGAGCACTATGGGCTGCATGCCGCGGAACTTTCCGTCCCTCACGGCTGATTCGACCGCTTTTATTAGCCTGTGCACGGTCTCGGGATTTACGACCCCGCCAGCCTCGGCGGATTGGGCGATGGCCTTTTCGAAGCGGGGATCAAGGGCCATGACCTTAATGTCGCCCTGCTCCGACAGGTACTGCCTGCTTATGAACCTGGCCAGCGACTGCCTTACGTATTCAGAAAGCAGTTCGGTGTCTTTTGTGCTAGGCGCATAATCCAGGAGCGTTTCCACTATGGTAAGCATGTCGTTTATCGGCACCCTTTCCTTTAGCAGGCTCTGGAGCACTCGCTGCACGCCGCCAAGCGATATGTGCGCAGGCAGGAGTTCGTCGACTATCTTGGGGTTGTTCTTGGACAGCGTATTTAAAAGCCCCTGGACCTCGCTCCTTGTGAGCAGCTCCCATGCATGGCTCCTTATAAGCTCCGTAAGGTGCGTTGCGATGACGGTGGCCGGGTCCACGACGGTGTAACCGCTCATCCTGGCGTGCTCCCTTTCGGATTCCTTTATCCAGAGGGCCGGCAGCCCGAAAGCGGGCTCCTTGGCGGGGATGCCGTCTATTTTCGAGGCCTCGGCGCTGGTCACGGCCAGATAATAGCCCGGCATGACCTCGCCTTTGCCGACCTCGACACCCCTGATCAGGAAACTGTATTCATGCGGCCTCAGCTGCAGGTTGTCCTTGATATGTATGGAGGGGGCTATGAAGCCAAGCTCCGAGGCAAGCTGCCTTCTTAAGGCCTTTATCTTCCCAAGGAGCTCCGAGCCAGCGGACTCCACAAGCGGGATGATCCCGTAGCCGATCTCCAGTGTGAGAGGCTCTATCTCAAGGAACTTCTCAAGCGGGCTTTCCTGCGGCGCCAGGGTTTGCGGGGCTGCCGTTTGTTTCTCTTCCGGCTCCGCCCTGTTTATCGCATAGGCAAGCGCCCCGGAAGAAGCCGACATCAGGAAAAAAGGCACATGCGGCAGGCCGGGTATCAGCCCGAGAAAGACCAATATGCCGGCCGCGCTGCCCAGGGCCTTGGGGTTCAATATTAGCTGTTTCGTTATCTCCTTTGAAAGGTCCTTCTCCTGTCCCGCGCGGGTGACGATTATGCCTGCCGCCGTGGACACAAGCAGGGCCGGTATCTGGGAGACAAGTCCGTCGCCAATAGTGAGTATAGTATAAGTGCTTGCCGCCTGGGCGATCGGCATGCCCTTCTGGAATATACCTATTACAAGCCCGCCTATGATATTTATGGCGGTTATGACAAGCCCTGCGATGGCGTCACCGCGGACGAACTTGCTCGAACCGTCCATCGCACCATAAAAGTCAGCCTCCCTGGCTATTTCTGAGCGTCTTCTTCTGGCCTCCTCCTCATCTATCAGTCCGGCGTTCAGATCGGCGTCTATGGCCATCTGTTTTCCCGGCATCGCATCAAGGGTAAACCTTGCGGCCACCTCGGCTACCCTGCCGGAGCCCTTCGTTATGACTACGAAGTTTATTACTATCAGGATAAGGAACACGATGAAGCCCACGGCGCTGTTGCCACCCACGATGAACTTCCCAAAGGACTTTATCACGGTGCCCGCAGCATCCGGACCATCACTGCCGTTAAGGAGTATGAGCCTGGTCGAGGCGACCTCCAGGGCAAGCCTGTAAAGTGTCACCAAAAGCAGAATGGATGGGAAGACCGAGAAATCGAGCGGTTTCTTTACGTATATCCCGGTAACAAGGATTATGATCGAAAGGCATATGGAAAGGGACAGAAAAAGATCCAGAAAGAAAGGAGGCACTGGCAATATCATGACGGCCAGTATGCCCATCACGGCTGATGCTATAAGCAGGTCGGACCTTTTCTCGATCAGCGCAAGGAATTTCATTTTTGCTTTTTACCCCTCAGACCTTTCTCTTGAGCTTAAAGACATAAGCTATTATCTTCGCGACCACCTTATAGAGCTCCTCCGGGATATAGGAGTTAACGTCCTGTTTGAACAATGCCCGGGCGACCGGTTTATCCTCCACAATGGGCACCCCGTGCTCCGCGGCGATCTCTTTGATCCTCGCGGCTATATGCCCCGCGCCTTTGGCTATTATTTTTGGTGCCGGAGTGGATTCCCTGTCGTAAAGAAGCGCCACCGCCAGATGGGTGGGGTTCGTAATGACAACCGTGGCCTTGGGCACCTCCTGCATCATCCTCTTCCTGGCGGCCTCCCTGCGAAGGCTCTTTATCCTGGACTTTATTACCGGGTCTCCTTCGCTCTCCCTGTATTCCTGCTTTATCTCCTCTTTGCTCATGCGAAGGGAGCGCTCGAACTTGAATTTTTCGACTGCATAATCGGCAAAGGCAATGACCAGGAATATCCCGAACGCATCCAGCACCGCCTTCGATACGAAGGAA
>JAKAGP010000252.1 GCA_021825785.1 Nitrospirota bacterium | reverse complement strand
GTGCTTTTGCAACGGGCAGCTTCTCTTTTATGAATGCCTTCAGCCCCACATTCTGGAGCCCTATGGAATTTATCATCCCGCAGGCGGTCTCGGTAATCCTTGGGCAGGGGTTTCCGGGCCATGGGGCCAGGGATATCCCCTTCAGTACAAGTGCGCCCAGCCTCGCCGGTTCGTAGAACCGGGCAACCTCAGCGCCGTACCCGCAAGTGCCCGATGCGGTCATCACCGGATTTTTAAGGGGCAATTTTTGCCCGATATTTACGGAAAGATTCAGCTCAGAACCGCTCAAATACCACCTCGTTTATATCGAACACCGGCCCTTCGGTGCATGCCCTTTTGTAGCCGGTGCTGGTCTTCACGGCGCAGCCCAGGCATACCCCTGTGCCGCAGGCCATGTTCTCCTCCATGGCGCAATACCCCTGAAGGCCAAGCCCCTGAAGCGACTTAAGCATCCCGGCAGGCCCGCACGCATAGAGCAGAAAGCCGTCTTTGTCCCTGCCGCGAATAAGGTCTGTCACAACATCCACTGCCGTGCCCCGCACGCCTTCTGAACCGTCTTGCGTGGCGGCGATAAACTCCCCGGCAAGCCCGCGCACTTCGTCAATGCACAGAAGCTCGTCCCTGTTTCTGCCGCCGTACACGAATATGGAATTTTTCTTCAATTCGCGAAGAAGCGGAAGCAGAGAGGCAACCCCGGTGCCGCCGGCCACAAGCAGTGGTTTTCTTATGCGGTATTTCCCCTCCGGCAAGGGGTAATGATTTCCAAGTGGCCCAAGTATTTCCACGGTGTCTCCGGGTACAAGCCCGCTCATTATAAGCGTGCCCTTTCCGCGCACCCTGTACATGAAGCTTAACAGTCCGTCTTCGTGACGGAACAACCCGAAAGGTCTTTTTAGAAGCGGGTCCAGCCTGCCGGGCAGCCCCACCATGAAGAACTGGCCTGGCATTGGCATGGGTATTTCCTTTTCAGGCTTTACTGTAACGAGATAATGTGCCGGGTTTAATTGCCTGTTGGAGCGGACCTGCGCCCTGCTATGGACGGGTATGACAGGGGCCGCCGCGTTTCCGCTAGAAGCTGATCTCAAGGATTTCGTATTCGATTGTCCTGGCGGGCACCTTTATGGAGACCACGTCTCCCACTTCCCTGCCTATCAGGGCCCTGCCAACGGGAGAGCTGATGGATATCTTGCCGCTTTTGGCGTCGGCCTCCTCGGTGCTTACGAGCATGAATAGATATTCGTTGTCGCTTTCGGTATCCAGCACCTTCACCTTCGCCCCGAAGGCGGCCTTGCTCTGGTTGACTCTGGAAGTGTCTATAACCTGGGCCATCGCGATCTTGGTTTTTAAATCCATTATCCTGCCCTCTATGAAGGACTGTCTTTCCTTTGCCGCAGAGTATTCGGCATTTTCAGACAGGTCCCCGTGGGCCCTGGCCTCGGCGATATCCTGTATGTTGCGGGGCCTGTCCACCTTTATGAGGCGGTCCAGTTCCTCCTGCATCTTTTTGTAGCCTTCCGGCGTTATAGGGAATTTTTCCATGAGTTAAAGTTTATCGGATAGAACGCCAACATTTCAACATTCATGTGCGGGCAATGTAAACCCGGTCCCAGCCGGAATAATCTTTTATTACTTTTTCGGGCCGCAGGCCGGCCTCAATGGCCATTCTGTCCAGGGCGGCAATGTCGGTGCCGCCGGCAATTTCCATTATCAGGCGCCCATCAGGGCGCAGATGCCCCGCCGCGCCTGCGATTATTCTTTTTACCACGTCCAGCCCTTCCGCCCCTCCGCTTAAGGCCATGCGGGGCTCCCAGCAGCATATCTCCGGGGGGAGCGTTTCAATTACATCTTCCCTTATGTAAGGCGGGTTGGCGGTAATGATATCGAACCTGGAATCTCCAACCGGGGCGAACAGGTCGCCTTTAAGGAACCGGATTTTGTGCGGCGAGGCCGAGTCGAAATTTGCCGCCATATTTTTCCCTGCCCACAGCAGGGCATTGTCCGAGATGTCCGTACCGGTTACATCCGCACCGGGCAGGTTCAGCGAGAGGGCTATTGCTATCGCCCCGCTTCCCGTGCAGAGGTCCAGTATGCTTACGGCCTCTGTTTTGGGGAAAACCCCTTTCACCACTTCTTCCACCACAAGCTCGGTTTCGGGGCGGGGTATGAGCGCGCCGGGGCCCACCTCTATCTTGATGCCGTAGAACCACACAAACCCAAGTATGTATTGAAGAGGCTCACGGGCAACCCTCCTTTTAAGTATCTCTTCCAGCTTTTCTTCCTGGCCGGGGGCCAGAGTGGGGTCGTCTTTAAACACAGCCAGACTGTTGATGCCCAGCCCGTCTTTTAGTATCGCGGAGGCCTCACGTTCGGGAGTTGCGATACCCGCCCCGGAGAGGGTGGTTACCGCTTTCTTCAGGGCCTCGTGAGCTTGCATTATTCCGGCTTTTCTGCGGCTTCCTTCCTTTTGCCGTCTCCGGCGGCTTCGGCATGTGACATCTCCTTCAGCCGCTCCGTCTGAAAGTGGGTTGTAAGGGCGTCCACCATTTCATCCATTTCGCCTTCCATGAACCGGTCCAGCTTATACAGGGTAACCCCGATCCTGTGGTCCGAAATCCTGTTTTGCGGGAAGTTGTAGGTCCTTATTCGCTGGCTGCGGTCCCCGGTGCCAACCATTGTTTTTCTTTCAAGCGCCCTTTCCTTTTCAAGCCGTTCCTGCTCAACCTCGTAAAGCCTGGCCCGGAGCACCTTCATCGCCTTTTCCCGGTTCTTTATCTGGGAGCGCTCATCCTGGCACTGGACGATAAGCCCGGTGGGCACGTGCACAATCCTTACGGCCGAATATGTTGTGTTGACGCCCTGGCCGCCTGGGCCAGAGGCGCAGAACGTGTCCACTCTTAAATCCTTCTCCTCGATCTTTATGTCCACATCTTCCGCTTCTGGCAGCACAGCTACTGTTGCGGCGGATGTGTGGATGCGCCCCGACGCCTCCGTGGCCGGAACTCGCTGCACCCTGTGCACGCCGCTTTCGTACTTGAGCCTGCTGTACGCGCCCTTGCCCTGCACGGAGGCTATAACTTCCTTTATCCCGCCAAGCCCGGTGGCGCTGGTGTCTATGGTCTCCACCTTCCAGCGTTTGAGTTCCGCGTATTTTGAATACATCCTGAACAGGTTTGCCGCGAACAGGGCCGCCTCGTCCCCGCCTGTGCCTGCCCTGATCTCCAGTATTACGTTTCTTTCGTCCCGGGGGTCGGGGGGGATGAGCATAAGGGTAAGTTTCTTTTCCACTTCCGGCCGGAGTTTTTTAAGCTCTTCCAGTTCCGCCCTGGCCATCTCTTCGATCTCAGGATCGCCGGAGCCAAGCATCTCCTCGTCCTGCTCCATATCCGAGATGAGTTTTTCGTATTTTGCTATTTCATCGATAAGGCCGGCAAGCTCCGCCTGTTCGCGTGCAAGCCTCATATAAAGCTCCCGGTTGGAGATGATCTCCGGATTGGCAAGCTCCCCGGTAAGCTCCGCGTATCTGTCTTTTACGTTCTTTAATTTTTCAAGCAAGTCCATTTCAAGATTCCTCTAAGGTCATTACGCCTTCCAGCGCCTTAAGAGATACTTCTATCTGGCTTTGGTCTGGCTCCCTGGTGGTAAGCTTCTGGAGGGCAAGCCCCGGCAGGACCATCAGGCGCATAAACGGGTTTTTCTCAAATTTAGCAGAGAGCTTCAGCGCCTCGTAAGACAGGCCGGCTACCAAAGGTATAAGGACCAGCCTTGAAAGGAACTTGACGTACAACGGCCAGTGCTGCGGGATGAAGGAGAAGACAATAATGCTAAGCGCCATCACTATCAGCAGAAAGCTTGTACCGCACCTGGGATGGCGGGGGCTGGCCTGTATTATATTTTCCATGTCCAGTCCGCCGTCTTCGAAGGCGTGTATCACTTTATGCTCCGCCCCGTGGTATTCAAAAATTCTTCCGGTTTCCTTCCATAAGCCTATTACCCAAACATACAGAAGGAAT
>JAKAGP010000251.1 GCA_021825785.1 Nitrospirota bacterium | reverse complement strand
CGCTTGCCGGCTCGCATAAGACGCCCTCGGTGGAAGCGACAAGGCGGTATGCATCCAGTATCTCCTCATCCGTGACCGCCTCTATCCTGCCGCTGGATTCCGAGATGGCGTTCAGAGCCCCTGTCCAGCTTGCGGGATTTCCTATGCGTATGGCGGTGGCTATGGTTTCCGGGTGGGCTACAGGGCTTCCCAGCACTATGGGCGCCGCGCCTGCCGCCTGAAAACCCAGCATCCTTGGAAGGGTCTGTGCCCTGCCAATCTTCCTGTATTCATTGTACCCCTTCCAGTAGGCCGTGATGTTCCCGGCATTGCCGACGGGCAGCGCGTGGCACGCAGGAGCCCCGCCAAGCGCATCCACTATCTCGAAAGCCGCTGTCTTCTGTCCCTCGAGCCTGAAGGGGTTAATGGAATTGACCAGCTTTACCGGGTATTCCGCAACTATCTTTTTCACAAGGTCCAGGGCGCTGTCGAAATTACCGTTTATCTGAAGGACATGTGCCCCGTGAATGATGGCCTGGGCCAGCTTCCCGAAGGCGATCTTCCCCTCCGGGATAAGCACTACCGCCTTGATCCCGGCGCGTGCGGCGTAAGCGGCCGCGGCAGCCGAGGTATTTCCGGTAGAGGCGCAGATGACCGCCTTGCCGCCCTCTTCGAGGGCCTTGGGGATCGCCAATGCCATCCCCCTGTCCTTGAAAGATCCCGTGGGGTTTGCGCCTTCGAATTTAAAGTAAAGCTCTATATCGAGGCCCTTTTTCGCTGCCAGGTTTACGGCCTTCACCAGGGGCGTGCCGCCCTCCAGCAGGGTCACTGAAGGGGTGTTCCCGGTTACGGGCAGAAACTCTCTGTATTGGTCAACTATCCCTTTCCATGCCATTTTTTAAAAAACCCTTCGGATTTCGAATGCAAGGTTTTTTCTATTCATCACATTCGCCCGCTAACCGCTCGCTGTCCATTATTCATTCTACTATGTCGCCCTCGACGAGCTCCACCACAACGCCCTGGCTCCTCAAAAATTCTACGCCGCGCGTGAGGTCTTCGGGTGCGCCTTCAAGCTCAAGGACCATCTCTCCTATGGTCTCGGTGACCCTGGCCCTCCTGATATTGGGCATAACGTTGAACTGCTTGGCCATCCTGAAGATGACAGGCTCTTTTATGAGCTGCTGCGGAAACGTAAGCTTTACCCGCTGTTTCATCTTTTTACCGCCTTCCGCCCGCTATGGCAGGCACTATGGACACCTCGTCCCCGTCCTTTACCACCGTATTTTCTGCCTGCAGGAACCGGATGTCCTCTTCGTTCACGTAAACGTTGACGAACCTTCTTATCTTGCCGCCCTCGGAGATCCTTTCGGCAATTCCGGGGAATTGCCTCTTCAGGTACTGGCCAATGTCGCTGACCTTGCCGGGCTCCGTGCTTACCTCCTCTTTCCCGCCTGTGATCCGCTGAAGCGGGGTAGGAATCCTCACTTTTACTGACATGTCCCGATCACCTCCCTATTGCGTTAAGGACATCCTCGAAGGATGCCAGATTAGGCTTTATGCGGTGCACGCTGGCCGTATGCCCGGCAAGCGCCTCCGCTGTTTTAAGCCCGTTGCCGGTGATGCAGACCACCGTGCGCGAATCCCTGTCTATCTTTCCTGCAGCTATAAGTTTTTTTGTGGCGGCAAGCGTTACGCCCCCCGCCGTCTCGGCAAAGACACCCTCGGTCGCGGCCAGAAGCTTTATGGCCTCTATCAGCTCCAGGTCGGAGACATCCTCTCCCGCACCGCCCGTCTCCCTGACGATGGCCCCGGCGTAAAATCCGTCGGCGGGGTTCCCGATGGCAAGGGATTTGGCCAGTGTGTCCGGCTTGACCGGGCGTATCACATCAACGCCCTGCTTTATGGCGGTAACAATGGGCGAACATCCGGTGGCCTGCGCGGCAAACACCTTCGTTTCCAGCCCGTCCAGGAGGCCTATCATCTTGGCCTCCTTGAAGCTCTTCCATATCTTGGTTAGCAGCGACCCGCTTGCGCAGGGTATGACCACGTTGTCCGGAGCCGTCCAGCCCAGCTGTTCGAGTATCTCGAATCCCAGCGTCTTGGAGCCCTCGGCATAGTACGGCCTTATATTGATGTTCACGAACGCCCATTTATACTTGTTGGCGATCTCGCTGCAAAGCCGGTTCACGTCGTCGTAGTTGCCGTCAACCGCTATCAGGTTGGGGGAATACACGATGGACGCGGTGATCTTGCTCTGCTCAAGGCTAGCCGGTATGAACACGAACCTGTTAAGCCCGGAACGCGCCCCCAGAGCGGAGACCGAATGCGCCAGATTGCCCGTTGAAGCGCACGCCACCGTGTCAAACCCGAACTCCATGGCCTTGGTAAGTGCCACGGACACCACCCTGTCCTTGAAGGAGAGCGTGGGATGCATCACGGTATCGTCCTTTATGAAAAGCTCCCTCACCCCAAGCACCTTTGCCAGGTTGTCTGCCTTTAAAAGCGGGGTGAAACCGGAGCTCAAACCTACCCGGGGCTCCCCATCTATGGGCAGCAGTTCCCGGTAGCGCCACAGGTTTTTCTCGCGCCCCTCGATGGTTTTTCTGTCAAGCACCTTGCTGATGCCGCTGTAATCATAAACCACCTCCAGGGGGCCAAAACAGAACTCGCACACATAAATGGGCTCCACGGGATACTCCCGGGAACACTCACGACATCTTAGAGCCTTCACATAACCCATAGCCCACCTCTCCTTCCGGCTGAATCAAATCAAAACAAAACAAAAATGGCAAAATGGATAGCGAGCGCACCCCGAAGGGTTAGCGAGCGAATCCAATAAAACCTGAAATTCCTCACATTCGATGCCCCCGGGGGGGCATAAAATGGGAAAAAGGTTATTTTACTCCAATCGCTTTTATTTTGAAAGTGGCTGTTAAATACCGGGACTCGGAATCAAAGTAAGGGCGAGCCATTTCAGAGGCTTAATGATGCAATCGCCTGGTGCAAATGGACCAAGCATGAAAAAAAATTTTCAGATTTTCCGGCTTGGCAGACCCTGCCTTCCCATCTTTAGTATTGATGGCCTGTGGGAGGCGTTTCGGTTGCCTGGCCAATGTGGCATTTGTTGCAGAGGACAGTTTCATTGGTGGTGAAGTGGGTCGCCTGTCTGCCATAATATGCCTGCTGGGTCTCAGTTGTCGTGCGCCCCATTGCATTTGAGGGGTCAGTAAGGGGATCAGGATATACCGGAACGCCGCCGCCGTTATTGTCGGTCATAGTCTCCCTATAACCGTAGTTGCCGTCATTTATTCCATTGTATTTAAAGCGCATGATATAGTCCCATCCAGAAGCATGCGCCCTGTGGCAACTCAAACAGGACACCAAGTCTGTGCTTAGAGGGTCCGGATATATTCCATTAATATTGGCTTTGGACTGAAGTGTTGCGTAATCTGTCGTGTTCATTTCATAGGGTACAAGTGAAGAGTAGGAAGCGCTGGTTCCGTTATAATTTCCCGTATAAATATATGAAATGTAATTAGCTGCAAATTGGCCGCCCAGCTCATCATTTGCGGGGACACTTACATTACCTGAAGGATGTGATGTATAGCCAGGGGTGTCCTGGGGCTGCGGGAAGCTTTCCGTAGCACCAGTGGCGTTCTGGACATTTTGAGAATCGTTTCCATTTCCCGTATGCATGTTCGGGTGGCAGTTCCTGCACCATTGGGACATTCCCACCCCGTAAGCAACAACAGTCTGTGTAGTGTCCTCGGACCTGTTATAGACAGAAGGGGAAATGGCGGCGGGGGGCTCATAAGCAAAGGCATAGGATGGGTTCCCCGACAAATCCAGGGGGAGATATCCCACGCCCCCGAGAAGCCTATAGACCCCGACCGTTTGGCCTACGCCCGGCGTGGGACTGGTGTCATATGACACGGAAGAGATTATAGGGCTGCGGCTGAGGCTGTTTGTTATACTGCCGTCGGGGTTTCGCCTGTATGTGGCATGGGGGTTCTGGCAGCTGATGCAGGTGAGGTCG
>JAKAGP010000250.1 GCA_021825785.1 Nitrospirota bacterium | reverse complement strand
GTGGCCGGCTCCCTTTTTTCCAACACCCGCGATACGGACATTAAGGGCTGGTTCAAATACAACACCATTATGGGGGTCATCTTCACCGAGACGGACATAAGCCAAAGGGAGATGATAAAACAAAAGATCAGTGGAAACCTCAACGCGCTTTGCGGCGAGGATGCCGCAGAAAAGATCGGCATATCCATTAACGTTTTTCCGGATGATAAGGACTCTGACGTTTTAAATTGCGAAAAAACAGCGGGGCAATCATGGGGCAGCATAGAATCTTATCTGCTGGAAAACAACGAGCGGAAGAGATTCTCCCGCTTCATAAAAAGGGTGCTGGACATAACGGGGAGCCTGATGTGCATGGTTTTGGCCTCACCGTTTTTCGTCGTGATCCCGGTTTTGATAAAGCTTACGTCCAAGGGGCCGGTCCTCTTCAGGCAGGAGCGGGTCGGCCTTCATGGGAAGCCTTTTACCTTCCTTAAATTCAGGTCCATGCGTGTAAACCAGTCAGATGCGATCCACAGGGAATATGTAAAGGGGCTTATCCGCGGGAACGGCGGCGCCGGGGCCGGCAAAAATGAGGATGAAAAGGCCGGTGGAGCGAAAGAAAAAGAGGTCTTCAAGATAAAACACGACCCCAGGATCACCCCGGTTGGCCGGTTTTTGAGGAAATCCAGTCTTGACGAGCTGCCGCAATTCTTTAACGTGCTCAAGGGAGAGATGTCCTTTGTAGGGCCGCGCCCCCCCATAGCCTATGAAGTGAATGATTATGACATATGGCATTTGAGGCGCATTCTGGATGTGAAGCCCGGCCTCACGGGGCTTTGGCAGGTGAAGGGGAGGAGCTCCACCAGCTTCGATGAGATGGTGCGTCTCGATCTGCAATACGCAAGGACATGGTCTTTGTGGATGGACATCTGGATCATACTGAAGACGCCGTTCGTCATGCTTACAGGCAAGGGGGGCTATTGAAGCATCGTTGCCGCATTGGATATGCCCGCCAGTCCTTTTTATAAACAGCGGGAAAATGCCGCGCTGCCCTTTTAAGCAAAAGGGCGGGAAAAGAAAAATTTTTTGAATGCACATGGAGGGTAACGTGATTAAGATCGGCGTCATAGGATATGGGTACTGGGGACCCAATATAGTGAGGAATTTCAATCAGGCGGACGGGTGCAAGGTGCTTTCTATATGCGATCAGAGCCAGAAATCGCTGGGGAGGGCAAGAAAGGCCAATCCATATATAACAACCACTGCTGATTGCGGCGAGACGCTGTCCTCTCCAGACATCGATGCGGTTGCGATCGTCACCCCGGTCTCCACGCATTTCGAATTTGCAAAAAAGGCCCTCATGAACGGCAAGCACGTCTTTGTGGAAAAACCTTTTACGGCCTCGATCCGGGAGGCCGAGGAACTGGTGAACCTGGCTGAGAAGAAAAAACTCATTATTATGGTTGACCACACCTTCATATTTACCGGCGCCGTGAAAAAGATGAAACAGCTCATAGACGATGAAGTGCTGGGCGAGCCCTATTACTATGATTCCGTCAGGGTGAACCTGGGGCTTTTTCAGTCTGACGTCAATGTGGTATGGGACCTGGGGCCCCATGATTTCTCCATCCTGGATTATCTTATCAAGGAAAAACCGGTGGCGGTATCGGCAAGCGGCAAGGCGCACGTAAACGGGAAAGAGGACACGGCATACATTACCGCTCATTTTGCAAATAAGATGATCGCCCATTTCAACGTCAACTGGCTTTCACCCGTCAAGGTGAGGACTACGCTGATCGGCGGTGAGAAGAAGATGCTCGTTTGGAATGACCTGGAGGCCGATGAAAAGATCAAGATGTATGACAAGGGAGTGGAAGTCAAAAACGGAGAGGGCAGATATGACCTTCTCGTCAGTTACCGCTCCGGAGACATGTGGGTGCCCAAGCTAGACCAGAAGGAGGCGCTGAAGACGGAAACGGAATATTTCGTTTCCTGCGTCATGAACAACGAGACCCCGATCAACGACGGCCATGCCGGCATGAGGGTGGTGAAGATGCTCGATGCCTGCGACCGTTCGCTTGCAAACAACGGGGCGATGGTGAGCCTGTAAGTGAAATATCTCGCCATTGCGGATGATGTCCGGCTGGGGCAAAATGTGAAGCTTGCCAATTTCATCAACCTTTACGGCTGCTCCATCGGGGACAACACGAAGATCGGGACCTTTGTCGAAATCCAGAAAAACGCCTCCATAGGGAACAACTGCAAGATACAGAGCCACAGCTTTGTTTGCGAGGGAGTGACCATTGAAGACGACGTCTTCATCGGCCACAGCGTTACGTTCATTAATGACAAATACCCCAGGGCCACGGACGCCGCCGGCTCCCTGCAGACCGAGGCAGACTGGGTGGTGGTCCCAACGGTGGTAAAAAAAGGGGCCTCGGTCGGGTCCGGCTCCACGATCCTCTGCAATATAACCATTGGGGAGGGGGCCATTGTGGGCGCGGGGAGCGTGGTTACCAAAGATGTCCCTCCCGGTGCGATCGTTGCCGGGAATCCGGCAAAACTCATGAGGATGGTCAATGATGACGAAAGATAACATGATGCCTTTTCTGGACACTGTACCTTTTCTGGACCTTGTCACCCCGCACCTGGAAATAGAGGACGAGCTGGTCTCCGTCTTCAGGGAAGCCCTGAGATCAGGCCGGTTCATCGGAGGACCGGCGGTGGACGGGTTCGAAGAAGATTTTGCTCGGTTTTGCGAAACAGAGCACTGCGTGGGGGTTGGCAGCGGCACGGACGCCCTGAGGTTCGCGCTGATCGCGGCCGGCGTAAACCCCGGCGATGCGGTGATTACCGTTCCTAACACCTTTATCGCCACGACCGAGGCCATATCCCAGGCCGGCGCGGTCCCCGTCTTTGTGGACGTGGATGAGCGCACATGCAATATGGACCCTGAAAAGCTCCGGGAATATCTGGAAACCGGATGCGAGCCCGGCGGGAAGACCGCCGGCTTGGTCTGTAAAAAAGCGAAGAGGCCCGTTACGGCCGTCATCCCGGTGCATCTTTATGGACAGATGGCGGACATGGACGCGATAATGGGGCTGGCGGCAAAATACGGACTTTTAGTGATAGAGGACGCATGCCAGGCGCACGGCGCACAATATTTTTCCAAGCGTGAAAACCGGTGGATAACGGCTGGTTCAATGGGCGCTGCCGCCGCCTTCAGTTTTTATCCGGGAAAGAACCTTGGCGCCTGCGGAGAGGCCGGCGCGGTCACGACGGGCAGTCCGGCAATGGCCGGGAAGATACGCATGCTCCGAGATCATGGACAATCCAAAAAATACTATCACGAGATCGAGGGATATAATGGAAGGCTGGACGCCATACAGGCCGGTTTCCTCCAGCTCAAGCTGAAGAAACTCTCCCAGTGGAACGGGATGCGCCGCAAAAACGCCGCCCTGTATACTGAGCTTTTGGGTGTAATAAACGGACCCGGTTCCCGGAGCGCCTGCCAAATAAAGCTGCCTTACGAACCATCGTGGTCAAAGGGCGTTTACCACCTCTACGTGGTCAGAACGCAAATGAGAGACCAGCTGCAAGGCTTTCTAAACGAGAACGGGATAGCAACCGGGCTCCATTATCCGGTCCCCCTGCATCTGCAAAACGCCTACAAGGGATCCATCGGATACAAAGAGGGGGATTTTCCCGTCTCGGAAAAGCTGGCGGCGGAAATGCTTTCGCTGCCCATGTATCCGGGTTTAACAGGCGCCCAGGCGGAGCGCGTCGCCGGAAAAATGAGAGACTTTTTTAAAAGCGCGTCAAAAGCAAGCGCTTCAAAATAGAAAATATCCTTTTTTATTTTTATTTTTTTGCCATGGCCGGTCTGGCTATTAAAATCGTAAATCCGCTCGAATGCTCCTCCTGGGATCAACTGCTGCTCTCCCACCCGGGCTATTCCTTTTTCCATTCCTCACGCTGGGCGGAGGTCCTCCTGGAAGCCTACAACTACAAACCCAGCTATTTTACTGTGGCTGGGAATA
>JAKAGP010000249.1 GCA_021825785.1 Nitrospirota bacterium | reverse complement strand
GTTCCGGCCCGGATACCGCTGAAGCCGTGGAACATTGGCTAAATAAACATTTGCCCTTCCCGGTGTTTCATCTGTGGCAGGAGGACAATGGCTTCAGGGCCGCAAAGATCAGAAACGAAGCGATCAGGAGGTCCTCCGGGGATTACATAATCACGCTTGATGGAGATTGTGTCCCGGAGAGACATTTCATCCGGGACCATGCCTCTCTTGCCCAAAAAGGCTTTTTTTTTCAGGGCAAAAGGATGTTAATCGGCAAACTGGCTTCCGCGTTTTTTGATCCTGCCCTCGCGCCGTCCAACGGTTATCTTTTAAGCCTGCTTCTTAAAGGGGAGCTGAAAAATTCACATCATCTTTTGAGGCTGCCTTTTCTGCCTGGCTTCCGGGACGCCTCTCTAAAAGGCACCAGGAGCTGCAACATGGGTTTTTTCAGGGACGATCTCATTGCCGTAAATGGTTTCAATGAGGATTTCGTGGGTTGGGGACGTGAGGATTCAGAACTTGCGGCCAGGCTCTATAAATACGGTCTGAACAGAAAAAGCCATCCGTTCAGGGCGCTGTGCTTCCACCTGTGGCATGAGGGAAACGACAGGTCAGGCCTTGAAAAAAATGAGAAAATCCTCAATGATGTACTGGCCAGCCCGGAGTACAGGTGCAAAAACGGCATCTCAAAACTGGAGACCTGACGGGGATGCGGGACGAGAAAAAGAAGAAGATCCGTGTTTCAGCGTGCATTATAGCCATGAATGAGGCCGCCCGGATAGGGCGGTGCCTGGGGTCCCTCATGGACTTTGATGAAGTGGTCGTTGTCATTGATTCCAGGAGCAGCGATGAAACCGAATCCATAGCGCTCGGTTTCGGATGCAAGGTCTACCGCGAGGACTGGAAGGGGTTTGGTCCGCAGAAGCAAAGCGCCGTGGAGAAGTGCTCGAACCACTGGGTCTTTATTATAGATTCGGATGAGGTCCTGCCCGAAGAGACCGCACGGGGGATATCGCAGGTCATGGCCTCCCCCGCTGCCCGCGCTTATGCCTTTCCGAGGAAAAATTATTTCCACGACAGGTGGATGAGACACGGGGACTGGTGGCCGGATTGGCAGGTGCGCCTTGTGGACAAAAGACATGGCCGCTTCGAAGGCGCGATACATGAGGGTTGGGCAGCGGAAGGCGGCCAGGCGGAAAAACTGGAATATCCGATAGAGCACTACTCGTTTGAAAACTACTCCTCCATGTTAAAGACCATGGACGGCTATTCTTCCATCATTGCCGGGGACATGTTCTCAAAAGGCGCGCGCACAAACGTACTGGCGCCGGTATCCCACGGGCTTTGGATGTTCCTGAGGATTTACATCCTAAAGAGGGGTTTCCTGGAGGGTCTTGATGGGCTGGTGATGGCGCTTCTGAAAGCCGGGGGGTCTTTTTTCAAATACGCCAAGCTCCTGGAACTGCGGAAGGGCGCACTGAAATAACCAAATTAATTTTTTTGTTATAATTCTTTCGTTTATAAAATAGACTTTAAATAAAAATGAAAAATACCTCTATTAACAATAAATCTGACGGATTAATGAAAAATACCGTTAGAATGACAGCAAGGGCTGTTAAACTGGCAGAAAGAACCGCCCCCGTCTCTGTTGCCATAATTACCAGGAATGAAGAGAAAAATTTACCGGTATGCTTGAAAAGCATATCGCGCGCGAATGAAGTAGTGGTCCTTGATTCCGGCAGCACAGACCTCACTATGGAGATAGCCGGGCAATGGGGTTGCCGGGTTTTTACGGAAGAGTGGAAGGGTTACGGCCCGCAGAAGCAAAGCGCTATAAGGAAATGCTCAAATGAATGGGTTTTTGTCCTCGATGCCGACGAGTGGGTACCGGAAGAGACGTGGGAAGAAATTGAGATGGTTCTTAAGAATAATGACTGTGCATTCGATGCATTCAGCTTTCCAAGAAAGAATTTTTACAGGGGAAAATGGCTCAAACACGGCTACGAATGGCCTGACAGGGTCGCAAGACTATTCAAAAAAGGAAAAGCCGGCATGTGCGGGTCAATAATACACGAGAGTCTCACCGCTTCAAAAGTTAAGGATTTGGATAAGCCTATTTGTCACTCCCGGAACGACAACCTGGAAAGTTACTTGGGTAAACTCAACATATATTCCACCTTGTTGGCGCGTGTGGCGGGCGAGAACAGCAAAAAAGGTTCCTCCTTGAAGGCCATCTCCTCTTTTGCGGCCCATTTTTTCAGAATATATGTTCTGAAAAAGGGCTTTTTGGACGGCAGAGAAGGGTTTATCGTGGCCTTTACCGAGGCCTTGAACACTTTTTATAAATATCTGAAATTGATGGAGATGCAGGACGGCAGAGGAAGGTATTAGAACCCGGGAATAACCGGGCAAAAGTCTTTTTCAGAGAAAATTTCAGCCCGGGGATCTCCGAGACTGATCGCTGTCCGAAATCACGGCGGGCAGCGCCATTATCAGCCCCAGGGCGAGGGTGTTGTCAAAACCCCATATGAGTGTGTCTGTAAAGCTCCCCAGAATGAATATCCCCATGTAGCAAAGCCTGAACCAGGCTTCCGGACGCCTGCGGCTGTCCCACGACTCCTTCGTTACAACCCATAGAAACCACATCAGTATTAAAAACCCCGGCAATCCAAGGTCGGCCAGATACGCCAGATAAGTATTGTGAGGGTGGTCGATGGTCAATCCCATGGTGTTTGGTATGGCATGGGTGCGCTGCAGGCCGGCCATCGCCAGTTCATAATCCCCTGTTCCAACCCCGGCAAACGGATGTTCTTTGGCAAGCTTGAGCGCCCCTTCCCAAAAAACAAATCGAAAACCCATACTCGTGTCCACATTGCCGGTGCGGTATTGGCTGAGATCGCTCATGCCTTCCCGGATGCGCCCCTGCACCATGGGAGACAGGGACAGCCCGATGATGCTCAACACCGCCGCGGCCATCGCCAGCCTGCGCCACCGCCCCGGGTAAAGCATCCACAGGGCCAATGGGAACAGGAGGATAAAGGCCACCTGCCCTGCCCGCCCTCCTGTAATTATGAGCTGGGTAAAAAAAAGCAGCGCCAGGATCGCATTCACTGGGCGGGGCAATACAACTTTATGTTTGATGTCATAGGCAAGCCACAAAAGGGCATTGGCAAGCGCCATGCTCAAAAAAATGTGGTTTGCAAAACCCGTAGGACCGGTATCAGCATTTATTTCCGTGTTTGCAGGCAGCCATGAATCAAGATGGAACCACTGGAGACCTCCGGCCATGGCATTCAGGAATAGGCCGGCCAGAAACAGGCGCACAACGAGCTTGAAACGGGAACGGTCCCATGGCAGGGCAGCTCCAGCCATGGCGATTAAAAAGCAATTAAGCCTGGAAAGCACATTAAGGCCGCGGGCCGTGTCTCTGGTCCAGAGCATCCCCAGCAGGTTTATAGCCAATATGGCAACAACAGGCCAAAACCAGGGACGGGAAAGCGTTTTTTTCAGGTTTCGCCAATACCCCCCCGCCAGCCAGACAGCCGCGAAAAGCACTTTGGAGATGGCCGCGCCCGAAGTGGATAGGGGCGACATGAAAAGCGGCAGCGCGAAAAAAAAGAATACCCAGGCATCAAGCGATGTATTCCTGATGCCTGCGGCCTTCTGATCCGGGAGCGCAAAACTCCCTATTGGTTTTATCCCTGATTCGTACATAGCAATTTTTTAAACATTATAGCAAAGACTTTTCCTTGAAAGTACGGCAAAGATGCTGGCCGGTGCAAAGGAAGACGGCAAACGGCCGGATTTGCCCCGCGGGAGCAAGAAAATTTTTTATCCGAATTGCAGCTCGTACAGACGCTTGTAAACCGGGGATTCCCGAAGCAGTTCCTCATGGGTCCCTCCCGCGACGAGCCGCCCCTTTTCCATCACCAGTATCCTTGTTGCTTTCCTGATGGTGGACAGCCTGTGCGCGATGACGAACGTGGTCCGGTCCTTCATAAGGTTCTCGAGCGCCATCTGGACCATAAGCTCACTGGTGGAAT
>JAKAGP010000248.1 GCA_021825785.1 Nitrospirota bacterium | reverse complement strand
CAAAACGGCGTGAAGGCGGATGTGGAGTTTTCCTGGGGGGCAACCGAAGTGAAACCCCCGCACTTGGCCGATGCAATAGTGGAACTCACCGAGACGGGCAACTCTCTGCGGGCGAACAACCTGCGCATTGTGGATACGATGCTAGAGTCCAGCACCCGTTTCATCGCGAACAGAAAATCCTGGAAGGACCGCTGGAAAAAGCAGAAGATGGAAAACCTGGTGCTTCTGCTCAGGGGCGCCCTGGCGGCCGAGGAGAAGGTGGGGCTGAAGATGAACGTGCCGGACAAGGCATTGGACCGGGTGCTCAAATGTCTTCCCTCCATGAACTCCCCCACAATCTCCCTGCTTACCGGGAAGGGTTGGTACGACCTGGACGTGGTCATAGACGAAAGGACGGTAAGAGACCTTATACCGGACCTGAAACGTGCCGGGGCCACGGGCATCGTGGAGTACCAGCTTAATAAAGTCATCCCCTAGCTGTAGTGTCTCATAGACGACTGGTGTTATTAATTTGGCTACAAGCATAACTTCCGATTGTCATTCCCGCAAATTTTAATAAAACGGGTTTACGCCCTTGGGCGTGCCGGGAATCCTTCCGGAAAGCCGAAGAGGGATTCCGGACAAGCCGGAATGACTAACTGAAAATTCATAACAGATACCCTGCGGCTTGCCGCAGGGTGATTCATTCCAAACCCCTCACCCCTTCTCCTCTCCCGGAGGGAAGAACTAAAGTTGAGTGCGGACCTAAAGCAATATCCGGTGGTAGTGTTCCGGTTGGGCCATCATGTGAGACCACAATATCCCAAGGCCCACAAAATAAACCAGCGGAGAGACGACCAGCACGCAAACGAGCTGAGCCACACCCGCGCCGACCCGCCCCTTCACCATGTTGATTATGGAGATGATGAAGGCCGCCAGATTGAGCGCCCATCCTATCATGCCTAGGCCGGGCACTGGTATTAGAAAAAGCGCCCAGGCGGCGGCCAGGCATATCCAGCCGGCCTTTACGGGCGGCTTCTGGGCGCCAACAGGTTCTTGTTGTTTTTCTATTTCTTCGGGATATTCTTCCATGCTGGTCTGAAAATTATAACAGAACGGCCATTCTCCTTTTGAATTTTTAACTGTTTAACTCTCCGTAACGTGCTACAGGCAACCTTATGTTGTCATTCCCGCAAATTTTAATAAAACGGGTTTACGCCCTTGGGCGTGCCGGGAATCCTTCGTAAGAAAGGTTCCGTTAAGAAAGATTCCGCCCGATTTTTTAAATAAAATTCTGGCCGGAATGACTAACTGAAAATTCATAACAGATACCCTGCGGCTTGCCGCAAGGTGATTCATCTGGTAGGCGAAGACGTTTTTTATTTTTGGTTTTTTTGATTTTTTTGTGAAAGGATCAGGTGGAGGTTTTTTGCGCGGCGTCCGGCACGATGACCACTTTCAGGGATTCCGCCGCTCCTGCGGCCAGCGCAAAGCCTTTTTGTATGTCCGAAAGCGCTATGGTGTGGGTGACCATTTTTTTGGCGTCCACGCCGCCTTTTTCAATCAGCGACAGCGCCGTCCGCAGGTCATCCGGCGCGGCCCCATAGGAGAACGTGACAGTGATCTCGTCCCTCCAAAACCTCATGGAGGGGATGCTTATGTCCTCTCGCGGCACGGCGAAAAAAAGGACTGTCCCCTTCCTGTCCACTGAGGAGACCGCCTGCCGTGCGGCCTGCGTTGCCCCGGCGCATACGATAACGCGGTCGGCGAGTTTGCCGTTGTTCATTTTCTTAAGCTCATCCGCCGAATACCTGTCCGCATGGAACACATGGCCGGCCCCTATGAACCCGGCGGCCTTGCCAAGGCGGTATTCGCTTATGTCCGTGGCAAAGACGGCGGCCCCTTTCAATTTGGCCAGCTGTATATGCAGGAGCCCCGAGACCCCGGAGCCGATAACAAGGACGGTGTGCCCGTTTTTTATCTTTGCGCGCTCCTGCCCGGAAACCACGCACGCCAGGGGTTCTATCATCGCCGCCTCTTCATAGCTCACGTTGCCGGGCAGCGGAAGGGTGCCATATTTAACATTCAGCGCGGGCACGCGTATGTATTCGGAAAACCCGCCCGGCTCATAATTGCCGGTATGGAGCGCCTCGCAGGCGGTATAATCGGAGGCCTTGCAGTGATGACATTCATAGCAGGGGACATGGTGGGAAACGAAAACCCTGTCTCCCTTTTTGAGTCCTTTCACGCGGCTTCCAACTTCAGCGATCTCCCCCGCCATCTCATGTCCCAGGACACGGGGGGCCTTTTGCTGCCTGTACCATTGCATTACGTCAGTCCCGCAGATGCCGGATGCCTTCATCCTTACAAGTATCTCGTCTTCCGATATGGCGGGAACGGGCCGCTCCTCCATACGGAGGTCGCTGTTGCTGTAATATACCGCTACCTTCAAATCAAAAATGCTCCCTTAAACCTTTTCCATGCTTTCGTCAACGGCCTCCGCGGAGGAAGATCTTTTCCCCCCGCTTTCCCCCTTGCTTGCATGATAAAGATCGAAGGCCTCTCTGGCGGTGGCCCCTTTGTGCACGATGGCCCTCACCGCCTTTATCATTCCCGCCGGGCTGTCGCTCTGGAAGATGTTCCTGCCCATGTCCACGCCCCTGGCCCCGGCCCTTATGGCGTCCTCTGTCATCTGGAGCGCCTCCATCTCAGGCAGCTTCTTGCCTCCCGCAATGACTATTGGCACCGGGCATCCCTCCGCCACCTTGTGGAAGTCCTCACAATAATAGGTCTTCACGATGTTCGCCCCTATCTCCGCAGCCATCCTGCATGCCAGTCCAAGATACCGCGCGTCGCGGGCCATCTCCTTGCCCACGGCGGTTATGGCCAGCACGGGCATGCCGTACCTCTGGGCCTCGTTTATCAGCCTTCCCAGATTTGAGATGGTCCTGTCCTCGTTTTTCGCCCCAACGAATATGGACATGCCCACCCCGGAGGCGTTCAGCCTGAGGGCCTCCTCCATGGATGTGGTTATGTCCTCATTAGACAGCTCTCCAAGAATGCTGGGGCCTCCTGAGACCCTGAGGCAGATGGATGTTTTTGTTGCCGGGTCGATAGAGGTCCTGAGAATGCCCCTGGTCACAAAAAGACAGTCTGCCTGGGGGACAAGCGGGATGATGTTTTTCATGTCCCTGAGCCCCGTTGTCGGGCCCTGAAAATAGCCGTGGTCGACGGCCAGCATCACCGTCCTGCCGGTTTTGGGGCTGAATATCTTTGAAAGCCTGTTTTTTATTCCAAAATCCATGGGGGTGGTTTTCCTCCTTGTGCAGGAAAATTTTTTATTTTTATTTTTATTTTTACTTTTTTGATTAACTGAGTATATGAAAAAGGGCCATATCTGTCAATTGTCCACGAAGCGGAAAGGTTGAAGCTCGGGAGGCAGATGATATACTTTGGTTGTGAGAGGTTATTCTTGCTTGGCGGGCGCATCCTGAAAAAATTTTTTCCTGCAAAAGGAGGGGCGCCCTGGTCGTAAAAACAAAAAAACAAAAAACAAATCAAAAAAGCTTGCAGGGAGTTTTTTGTTTCCCTGAAGGAGGCAATTGAGATGCCAAAAGGACAAGTTAAAACAGAGGTGGACATTAATTCAGCGAGCGTCGAGGAGCTTTCGAAATTAAAGGGGCTGGACAGGAAAAAGGCCCAAGCCCTCGTGGACTACCGCAATAAAAACGGCGCCTTCGAAAGTTGGGACGACCTGGAAGACGTGGAGGGTTTTTCCAACCAGATAATCCAGGACATGCAGGCAGGCGGGGCCACGTTGGGCGAAATGGAGGAAGGAGAAGGGGAAGAGTGGTAGCACCTCCCGCGGCAAAGCGGGGCGGCCAAAGGCCGCCCCACCAATAATGACAGTCCTCATCCAGAAAGAAAAGCCCTCTCCTTTCGGGAGAGGGGGGAGTGAAGCGGGAGGCGGGGGAAACACTAGATCTTCAGACCCTTTTCCCTTAACAGCGCTGTAATTGCATCCCTGTTGTCGCCCTGCAGCTCC
>JAKAGP010000247.1 GCA_021825785.1 Nitrospirota bacterium | reverse complement strand
TCGTATCCCTAAATTTTTCTTTTATTTATGGCGGAGAGGCAGGGATTCGAACCCTGGGTGGAGTCGCCCCCACAACGGTTTTCGAGACCGTCCCGTTCAACCGCTCCGGCACCTCTCCATTCAAGCAACAGTAATTATAGCAGAGTTCCTACCGTCTTTTCGCCGCAAAAAAGCTCTTCAGCAGCCCCGCGCACTCCGCCTCCATCACGCCGGAGACCACCTCTACCCTGTGATTGAGCCTTGTGTCCCCGGGTATGTTAAAAAGGCTGCCCGCAGCCCCGCCCTTGGAGTCCCTGCATCCGTAGACCAGCTTTCCCAGCCTCGCGTTCACCATGGCCCCCGCGCACATCGGGCAGGGTTCCTTTGTGACAAAAAGCGCCGCCCCCTCAAGCCTCCACGAGCCAAGCTTCTTCGCGCCTTCCCTTAGGGCCAGGACCTCGGCATGCGCGGTCGGGTCGTTGTCATGTTCGCGCATGTTGTGCGCGATGGCCAGGACTTCCTCACCCATTACAAGCACGGCGCCCACAGGGATTTCGCCCGCCACAGCGGCCTTTTTCGCCTCCGCTATGGCAAGCTTCATGTAATGCAAAAAACAAAGACGTTCTTTTTCAGCCATGGACTGCGGACCGGTCATGAGGGAAAAAAGACCGCCTTTTTAGATGTAAGAGAGCCAGCGCCCGTGTTTTTTGTTCTTGCTCTGGCCTTTTGCGGCAGCGAAGAAGATGTTCTGAAGTTGTTTGGTGATCTCGCCCGGTTTGCCGGCGCCGAGCGTCCTGCCGTCCAGTTCCTTTATTGGGGTGATCTCGGCGGCGGTGCCGGTAAGGAATGCCTCCTGGGCTATATATATCTCATCTCTGGTGAAGCGCTCCTCCCTAACCACAAACCCCATTTCCCTGGCCAGCTCCATTACCGTGTCCCGTGTGATACCCTCCAGTATGGAGGTGAGGGGGGTTGTTTTTATTTCCCCGCCCCGGACAATAAATATGTTGGCCCCCGTCGCCTCGGAAACATATCCTTCCGTATCCAGCAGGATCGCCTCATCATACCCAAGAAGGAGGGCTTCCTGCTTGGCAAGCTGCGCGTTCACATAATAGCCGCTTACCTTTGCCATGGACATATTTGAGTTTACATGGCCCCTTATGAAAGAGGATGTCTTGGCTCGAATGCCGTTCTTAAGACCGTCTTCACCAAGATACGCCCCCCAGGGCCAGACGGCAATGACAACATTCACAGGGGCGCCACCCGGAGAAACGCCCATTACGCCGTAGCCATAATATGCCAGCGGCCTTATGTAGCATTCCTTGAGCCCGCTGGATTTGACCGTTTTTATTATCGCTTCCGCGATCTCCCTTCGCGTGAAGGGTATCTTCATGCCAAAGATATGGGCAGAGTCAAAAAACCTGTTCACATGCTCTTCCAGCCTGAAGATAGCCCGGCCCTTTTTTGTGTTGTAGCAGCGGATGCCCTCGAAGATGGCAAGGCCGTAATGGAGCGAATGTGTAAGGACATGGATATTCGCGTCGTCCCAATCGACCAGCTTTCCATCCATCCAGATTTTTTTAGTTTTTTCAAGCATGCGCGTTTATTGTAAAACATCCATGGCGATTCTTCAACACGATGAATAATGTACCCACCAGCCTTTTCCCTCAGCCTTCAGGAGACGGGTTTCAGGCGGTGATGGGAAGAATGAGCAGCGCGGGGCGGGGAAAACCGCTTATTCGTCTCACATCCGCTCCGGGGCGGCAACGCCAAGCACATGGAGCCCGTCCTTGAGGACGCGCCTTGCCGCCATGGAAAGGGCAAGCCTCGCAAGCGTAAGTCTGCCATCCTCTGTGACTATCCTGTGCTTGTTGTAATACGGGTGGAACAGGCCCGCAAGCTCCTGGAGATAAAATGTTATCCTGTGGGGCTCACGTGCATATACCGCCGCTTCGAATACCCCAGGGTATAAAAGTATCTTCTTTATGAGCCTCTGCTCTTCCGGCTCCTCAAGGGGGGACAGGTCGACATCCGCGGAGACCGATCCATCCGGAGCTTCAGGAGTGGAAATGGAAAGGCTCTTTTCAGCGGCATGCCTCAAGATGCTGTTTATCCTTGCGTATGCGTACTGCACATAATATACCGGGTTTTCGGCGGAAGCCGCCTTTGCCACTTCCAGATCAAAATCCAGGTGTCTGTCGGCCTTTCTTGTAAGGAACATGAACTTTGTAGTGTCCGCTCCGACCTCTTCCATGACATCCCTTAATGTAATGAACTCCCCTGCCCTCTTGGACATCTGAACGGGTTTTCCGCCCCTCAGGAGGGAGACCATCTGCACCAGCAGCACCTTCAATTTCTCTTTATCATACCCCAGGGATTCGAGCGCGGCCTTCACCCTTGGGATGTAACCGTGGTGGTCGGCCCCCCAGATGTCTATCAGCTCATCATAGCCACCATCCACCTTTTTCTTGTGATAGGCGATGTCCGAGGCAAAATAGGTGTACTTGCCGTCGTTTTTTATTATCACCCTGTCTTTTTCGTCCCCGAACTCCGTTGCCTTAAACCATGTGGCGCCCTCATGCTCGTAAATGAAACCCCTCCCGCGCAGATATTCGATCGCCTGTTCCACCTCGTGTTTGTCATAAAGTTCTTTTTCGCTCTGCCAGGTATCGAACGTGACGCCGAATGCCTCCAGGTCAGACTTTATCAGATCAAGCATCTGTTTGCAGGCATATTCGCTGAAGAAATCGCTTTGAGGGTGAACGTATTCAAGCCCCCTGTATCTGTCCGCCACGTTTTCGGCAATTTTTTTTGCGATATCCTCCACATAGGCGCCCCTGTAACCGTCCTCCGGTAAGGAGCGGCTGATACCAAAAAGCTCCTGGTATTTTGCGAATACGGACTCCCCCAGAAGGGCCATCTGCCTGCCAGCATCATTTATGTAATATTCTTTCGTCACCCTAAAGCCGGCGGCGGAAAGCAGGTTTGCCAGCGCAGCGCCAAGCGCCGCACCCCTGCCATGGCCCAGGTGAAGAGGCCCGGTGGGGTTGGCGCTTACGAACTCCAGGAGTATTTTTCTGCCCTTCCCGATGTCTTTTGCGGTAATATGGTTTTCGCCTTCCCGCAACATGCCCGACAGCGACCTGTAGAGGGCTTCTTTTTTGAACGTGAAGTTGATGAAGCCGGGGCCCGCCACCTCTATCTTTTCAAAATCGCCCCTTTCCCTTATGTTGGCGATGATCTCTTCCGCTATTTTTTGGGGCTGCTTTCTTAACAGCTTTGAAAGGGACATCGCGATTGGGGTTGAAAGGTCACCCAGGGCCTCATCCCTCGGGACCTCCACCTCCATCCGCTCCGGCACGGGGATGCCCATGGCGCCCAGGGCTTCAGCAAGGATTTTGCGAATGATCTCTGTCATAAGGGAATAAGTTTAAATTCCGCTGATATTTAATGTCAAATCAAAAACCGGACAATCACTTTTTTTCAAATTATTTTATCGATTTTTAAAACAGAACCGCGCTTTTCTGTTTCTTTAAGTACAACGTCTCTATTTGTTAAGCCTCTTTTTGTAAAACAATCTTTGAACCCTTGACTGCAAGTTCCTCATATGAGTAATTATCCGTGAAATAATCATTTATTTTCATTTTTTTAAGGGAGTCGAATTCCCTCTCAACCGGAATGGCCGCTGTTTCCTCAACAATGCGGAAATTGGCTTTTGCCATCAGCTCCAAATAGTCCTTATGGCGCAGCCTGTTCTGAAAGTGAAGACTGGGGTTGTATTTTTCCCATTGCCGGGGTGAGAATTTCAGAAAATTGTAGCGCGATATATTACTGTCAAAATGTGACCAGTGGTCCCCATAATCGATGGCTATCGAGAAAATGCCGTTTGCCTTCAGTATACGGTGACATTCAAGAAGGATCGGCAATATGTCGCTGATCGGAATATGTTCAAACGTATTATTGGACCCGATGAAATCTATGCTTGAGTCAGCCAGGCCAGTTTCCCTTGCGTCAATGGGCGCTTTGTAATGAATATTGAAAAAATCTTTGAGCGCTTCCCG
>JAKAGP010000246.1 GCA_021825785.1 Nitrospirota bacterium | reverse complement strand
TCTCCGCCAACGGCCGCATCGAGGAGGGGACGTTCCAGGACGCCAAGGACGTGAAGGCGTCGGAGGCGGTCCGCGCCAAGCATGAGCGCCTCGTCAAGAGCCTTCAGCGGGCCAAGGCTCACGCAGACGCCATCGCCCAGGCCGAGGACCGCCTGGCCGAAACGAAGGTTGTGAAGGCCACCAAGACGAAGACCGAGACCGTCAACGCCTAAGCCTAAGACCGGACAAAGATAGTACGGCCCCTCTGCTAGGATAGGGAGGGGCCTTATTTTTGTTTGCCTGGAGGATTAATGGCCGACGAAATCAAAATCAGAGTCAAGAAGAAGTATCGGCAACGCGAGAGCCTGTCGAGCAATCCGAAGTGTCCTGCTATGGCTACTCCGACGACGGGGAAGCGGTGCGGGACTGACGGCTGTTACGCCTGTAAGAATTAGGGCGTAGTTCGCTAGGTTATCTCAGTATCGTATAAGAGGCGTATCCTCTACTGGGGTAACTTATGGGGACTTTGCGGCAGGATACACCCCTGCATCCATGGGCGCTTCCAGGATGGGGAAGCATTCCGTATTGTCCTTAGGGCATTGTGGCAAGATACAGAGCAGTGTATCCCGAAACAATAGTCCTATACTAGCAAATACCTAGTGAAGTATGAGGCTTGGTTGCACCCCTGGCCTAGACATGGATAGCGTATTTCAACAGCTTATCCCGGCTACCATGCGACATAAATAGGGGACGAAGGATGGAGTTACCTACTGTCTAGACTTTAGGAACTTATCCAAAAGAGTACAAATAGGCTCCTGGCGCTGGAAGGCGAGCCATGATTTATGGACCAGTAGCGCGCTTGGCGCGTGAAGGGCGTAGATGGGTCATTCCCATCGTGGTGGGTTCAAATCCTGCTCTGGTTCCACATTTAATTTATTCAGTAGGCATACTGGATAGCATGTGGGTAGGATATATGCTGGGTAGAGGCTATAGACTCTATAACACCCTTAACCGTTAACACCGGGATAACTAAGGGCCAGCAAATCATGGACAGGTAAAGTGTTACAAGACTGTCCCCTGGGAAGACCACAAGCGATAGCCAATGATGGAAGCCTGGTGCTATCATTCAATTTATGAAACCCAAAAAGAAAATCGTAGAGAACCTTTGCGATTGGTGTTTCTCACTTGGCAAAGTGATAGACAACAGATACGATGAGTTTTGGCAGGTATACATAACTCGGTATCTGTGCAATAACAAGGAGTGCGCCCATGAGTGGACGCATTCTAATTAGTTCCCTCCTTCTCCTCTGTGGATGCGCTGAAACTTCCATACAAACAATTCCCGTTAACGACCCTAGAATAGGGGCCGTAATAATCGAATCCCACAATCAAGTGGGGAAAGACTGCCATACTGATAGGGATGACCACGGCAACAAGATAGGGTCAGACTTCAACATTCGTGGTTGCTATTTTCCTCCCAATGGCCCAATCATCATTAGCGAATCCGCTAACCTATTCTACGTGCTTAGGCACGAATTATGCCACGCTATAACTGGATTAGAGCGTTGGGAGTGCGATAACCTTTATCCGGCGATATCGTTCTCTTTGGGATATACGCCGATACCCAGACAATTCTAAGCCCAATTCCTGGCCCTAGTAGCTTAGTAGGTCAAAGCGCCCTGCTCATAACGGGGATATCGTAGGTTCGAGTCCTACCTGGGGCATAAATCTTATGAAGCCTAAACAAAAACAGACTACTGATTCTCTTCCCTTGTTTATCGAGCAACAGGTCGAGAAGGAGAGAGGAACGGAGGAGCGTCATGGATAGCATCGAAGCCTTTGAATCTGAAGCCGAGCTGTTTTACAAGGACACGGGGTTCCTCGCGCCAGGAAAGAGCGAAGCGGCGGGGCACATCGGTCAAACCGATTTCGAGAGGGAGGAGGTCCGGTCACTGATAAAGCGGGCCTGGGATAAGGGACGCGCCCGGGGAGAATCCGCCCTCGCCGCCAAGGAGGCCGAGTTCCAGGCGCGGCTGGGGCCGTGGGTGGAGGGCATGAAACGCGCCGTGGGGACATGCTTCACCGATTACGCCTACAAAGAGTTTCTGACCGACCCAAATCACTTCGCACAGAAACTCCTCTCGTCCCCCGACGCCCTCACCGCCCAGTCCCGGAGCACATAAGTAAATGAGGTACGTAATAGTCCACCAAATAAAGAAGTTCAATACCAAGCAGTATCGCTGGTATTATCTCATCAAAGACTACAATACTGGTGAGAATCTCTCCATTGAGCTTTCTCAATCTGAAGCTGTAAAGAAGATTGATGATGAGGGTTGGATACTTCAACCTACAAATATATGACACTTAAAAAGGGTGATTTAGTATATATAGTCGGAACCAGGGAACAATTTATCCACTCTCAATCGTCTGAACATACTTTAGACGATAAGATGGACGCCGTAGATTCTAGAAGGATACTTGTTGTTGACCGAGTAGAAGACAATGGCCACATTTTGATTAACGTGGACTCGAAAGGAGTCAGTGTTAATCCTGGTGCATCATGGAACATTCCTCCAAATTGCGTAGTCAAATACAGAAAACCAATAATGGTACTAAAGAATGTTTAATCCAGGTGACAGAGCAATAGTATATCGAATATCAGTTACCTTTCTTGGTAAGTATCCAGGCGGAAGTAAGGAAGACAAGATAGAGATGATTGGTGATGTAAAGACTATTAGTTTTTTTAATAGTAAATATACAGAAGAGTATGGAGAACCAGTATACGAAACTGAGGATGGATGGAATTTCTTTGAGAAAGACCTACGTACTAGAAAACCTATAGTCGTACTAAAACCGTAAAACAAAGAGGACAAAAACAATGGCGAAGCCGGATAAGGTCGAAGTCATCCGTAAGAACATCCTTCGGGTCACTTCCAAGTGGACCAAGGATGAGTACGCCTTCGAGGATAAGCGTTCCGAGAAGGCCAAGAAGGTCTCCGACCTTCTGAGCGAGTCGTCGTGGGGCAAGTCGGACAAGGAGCGCTTGGCTGAGATGCTGAGCCTTCTGTCGGGAGAGGCCGTGAAGGTCAATTCCGATGAGGAGTTGGAGTTCACTCCTCTGACGGCGCTGTACGTCACCAAGGTCACGGAGAAGCACAAGCACAGCTACGAGACCAACTCCGTCATCATCCATGTCGGGGATGGCGTGTGCGTCAACCCCGAGGGCAAGACGGGCTCGCCCATTCCTCCGGTCCGGGACATCCTGCGCCCGGCCACCGACGAGGAAATCAAGGCGATTCCCGAGGCCCAAATCAAGGGCCTGATGAAGGAAATCCAAATCGTTTTCGCGGACTAAATGTCCTACGCGGAGCGATTTGCGAACCGAAAGCGTATCTTCTCGGCAAGGTTCAAGAGCCTTGGTGAAGGTCCGCATGCGGCTGAGACGACTGTTCCCCTTCCTCTGATGGAAGGGTACCACAGGCCGTACTACTGTCAGCCGAGGGGACTGAGGGAGGACAAGCCACTACCCTGTGAGCTACGCAAGCCCTCTCTTCTCAGGAAGTTCGACTACTGAGATAGCACAAGCATGTAGGCCCATACACCTACATAGGTACCAGACTCCGTGTTTGCCGAACGGGCCAATTCGGCTACGATTTTATGCATAAATACGAAGTCGGTGACAAAGTAAGGATTGATTCTTCACGCTACATTCCTTGGGCAGACGCCAACTGTGTGGCCGGTTACACCAAAATCCGAATGGGAGAATAATCCAGTAGCAGAAATAACACTACTTAAAGGACCTGGAGGTTACGTGGTTAAAACGTCAGTACGGAAAGACTACGCAATACTTGAGCGCTGGATGCTTCCAATCAGAAAGACCATAATTGTTCTAAAATAACATGAAATATCCAGAAAAATATGCGTGGGAAACAGACTACACAACTGAGTGCAAAGAAAAGAAGCATTCTGTAAGAGTTGTTGTAGATTTTAATGGAAAACACTCTGATATTACTGGAATATACCGGTGGTTCATAGATATTCATAAAGAACAAGGATTCTTGTGGGG
>JAKAGP010000245.1 GCA_021825785.1 Nitrospirota bacterium | reverse complement strand
TGGCCGCCCCGCTGGTCAAGTACCCGTCAAGTAAAAACATCTTTGGCGGATTCCATCATTCATCCTCCATATCGTCGCCAAGTTCCGCGTCTTCGTAAGCAGAATCTTCCTCAAGCTCGACCGAAAAGTCCAGGGATTCCTTCTGCAACTCTTCTTCCGGCAATTGGATGGCGATGCCACGCACGTCCACCTTGCCCGTCACCACGTTGGCAATGAGGCGGGTGCGGTATTCTTGAATAAGTTGAATTTCCTTTTTTGCTCTATCTATTGCAAGTTCAATTGGATACTTCGTAGCCATTATATGCTCAGCAATTTGGACTTGTTCTTTCACTGGAGGAACAGCTATTTTCCATCTTCTTATATGTCCATGTGATAGTTTAACCATTGTAGAACTTGAACCTCTTGCATCCATACGAATTTGATGCCGAGTGAAAGGTGATAGTAAAAAAAACAATGTAAAATTCGAGTCTATCTTACTCGTAATCATTTTCAATCTATAGATGAGATCACATATTATTGTTCTATCTTTTGGTGCATCAACAATACAGCAGTCACCGACAAGCTCAGGAGTATTGGACCTTGAAATTAATATATCACCATCATAAATCATCATTCTATCGTGAACATATGCATCAACAGGTATTGGCTTAATAGCATCAGAATAGAATTTACCCTTACTCATACAAGATAACGTCAAGACACTCCATTGATTTTCAAGAATTTCTCCTTCTGCGGCCACGGGTGACCACCCCTGTTCAATTCTCTGAAGGAAACGACCGAAAGTGGTCATTGACCAATGCTCCGGAATATCCCCCAACCATTCGATACCTGATGGTTTCATGCGCACATTGGGGTCCAGTCCTCGGGTCACGGCCCGGTTGATGATGGCCTGCTTCTGCTCGTTCAAGACCTCGATTAGCCGCCGCCGGTTGCGGATGTAGCGGCTTACCTTGATTTCCAACTGCCTCAAAAAGTTGACAATCGCATCCTGCTCTGGTCGAGGTGCTACACACGAGTAGATCATCTTGAAATGTTCAGGCCGGAGGCTCCACATGTCGGAGGTGATGCCGTAGGACCAACGCTCGGCCTCTTTGGCAAACCCGGGAGTCCTGAAAAGAAAGTGGAAATAGTCTGGGCTGTCGGGGCGGCGCAATCGAACAACGACATAGGCTGGACTCACGATCCCTCGAAAACGCGAGGACCCCACCGCACCCTGCCAGGCACGCATCTTATTGTAGGCGATGTCACCAGGTACAACCAATTTGTATTTGGCTTTGTCGAGGTTGGAGGAATCCTTTTTGGAAGAATCGGTAAGGAGATCGGATTGCCGGATTAAGCCTTTCGATATGGTCACGGAAAGCAAGGGCTCTGTGTCGTGGCCTTGCTCCTTGATTTCCTTGAACAAAGCTCGGTGCGGCAACACTTCCCAATGTTTCGGCACCTGCCCAAGCCATGGCACTCCAGAATCCTTGTATTCGGGATAGGGCGTGAGTTTCATTTTTCCGCCTTCCCTTTCCCGGCAGGCAACTGCTTGGCCGCTTCCTCCAACTGCTTCACGTAGTCCGATTCGCCAAGGGATTCCTTATACTCCCTTCGCCTTGTCTCGAATTTTTCGTATTCCAAACGGGCGTGGTCCTCGGCCACCTTCTTGCTCACCTTGCCCGCGTTTGGCAGTATCCGCCGTTCGTTGAAGCCCAGGAAATCGTCCAGTTTTCGTTCCCAGTCCTTCATGAAGACCTGCTTGCGCCGCCGGGCCTGGTCTTCGGCAAAGTCCAGCCACATGACCACGATGCGGTTCAGCTCGTCTATTTCCTCTTCACCGAGGTAATTTTTGGCAATGGTCACGTCGGTCTTGCGGACCTCGCCTCCTTTCCAACTGGTCAGGCCCATGTTGGGCAAAAGGTGGTCGGCGCGGGTTTTTACGAGTTCGGCGGCGGTCATGCCGGTGGCTGCGTAATGGAGCTTGTTCTGGATGACGCTGAAAAATTTGGTGGTTTCGCTCCACGAGGGGTCGTAATCCCCGGCCATGGCGAAGATTTCCTTCACCCGCAGATACATCCGCCGTTCGCTGGCGCGGATGTCCCGGATACGGGCCAGCATTTCGTCGAAATAGTCGGGAACGGAGGCACCCTTGATTGGCGGGTTCTTCAGCCGCTCGTCGTCCATGACGAAACCCTTGACCAGGTATTCCTTCAATCTTTGGGTAGCCCAGACGCGGAACTGCGTGCCTCGGCGGGATTTCACCCGGTAGCCCACGGATAGGATCACGTCCAGGTTGAAATAATCCACCTGATAAGTCTTGCCGTCCGAGGCAGTCGTTGCAAAATTTGCAACAACTGAATCCCTAATCAGTTCCCCCTCCTCGAACACATTCCGTATGTGCCTGGAAATAACCGACTTGTCCCGCTGGAACAGAGCCGCCAACTGGCTCAGGGAAAGCCATACGGTTTCCCGGAACATGCGGACCTCGACGCGGGTCCGGCCATCCTCGCTCTGGTACAGGATGAACTCGCCGGGATCACCCGGCAAGGCCGGCAGGTTGTCGCTCATGCCGCGCCTCCTATGATCCGATCAAGGAGCCCCTCGGCTTCCGTCTGCAACGCCACAAGGTCAGCCCGAATTTCTTCAAGGGAACGGAGCGGGGTGGGCTTGTAAAAATGGCGGGTGAAGGAAATCTCGTACCCCACCTGGGTTTTTGAATCGTCTATCCATGCGTCCGGCACATGAGGTAGGACCTCGCGCCGGAAAAAGACTTCGATGCCTCCATCCTCCAGCAAGGGCACCTGCTCCGTATCTCGCAGGACGGTGTCCGCATCATACTCCACCACGGCCTTCTTTCCTTCGACCACTCTTTCATAGAGGCCATGAATCGGGTCTTGCTCGGTTTTTCCCGGCTTGTGGATTCTGTGGATGACAGGCTCGGCGTTTTCATCGGTCACGGCAAGCTCGGACCTCAAGAAATTGGTCCGCTTGGCGGTGAGCTTGATGCCATGCTGGTCCGCGTCCTCCTCGATGCTGGCCATGACCTTGTTGAAATCCAGGTGAGGACCCGGGCCGATTTTTTTCGCCACTCGGTCAACCAAATTGGCCAGCGGCTCTTCCTTGATGACCTTGCAGGATTTGCGAAACCGCTCCAGCTTCGGCGCGGAGAGGTCGGTGGACAAACGCAAGGGGCGGTCCACCGTCACCTTCCAATAGCCGAACGCCTGGTTGGGAAAAATCTTGGACTGCTCTGAGTCTTTGAAGTCGAGAAACATCTGGACTATCCGCCGGACCTGCTCGTCCGAAAGCTCGCAGTTCTTCTTGCCCAGATTCTTGCGCAGAGGTTGGGAAATAGCGGTGGCGTCTATGAGTTGGACCTTGCCCTTGCGATGCTCGGGCTTGCGGTTCGTGAGGACCCAAATGTAGGTGGCGATGCCCGTGTTGTAGAACATATTGAGGGGCAAGGCGATGATGGCCTCCAGCCAATCGTTTTCGATGATCCACCGGCGTATGTTGCTCTCCCCTTGGCCCGCGTCGCCGGTGAAGAGCGAGGAACCGTTGTGGACCTCGGCGATGCGGCTGCCCATGGGAGTTTTGTGGTTCATCTTGCAGAGCTTGTTCACCAGGAACATAAGCTGACCGTCACTGGACCGGGTGATGAGGGACAACTCCTCGCCCTGGTGCTGGATGACGAAACGTGGGTCGGCCACGTCCTTCTTTCCACCCATACGCTCCAGGTCCGTCTTCCAGCTTTTTCCGTAGGGCGGATTGGAGAGCATGAAGTCAAATTCCATGGCCGTGAAGGCGTCCGAGGAAAGGGTGGAGCCGTATTTGATGTTGTCCGCCGCAGTGCCTTCGCCCTTTAGAAGCAGGTCGGCCTTGCAGATGGCGTAGGTTTCCGGCTGCACCTCCTGGCCGAAAAGATGGATGGACACTTCCTTGCCGTGTTCGGAGGCAAGGTCCTGAAGGGTTTTCTCGGCCAAGGTGAGCATTCCGCCGGTTCCGCAGGCCCCGTCATAGACGCGGTAGGTGGCGTCCTTTATCTCGCGGGCCACGGGAAAGAAAATG
>JAKAGP010000244.1 GCA_021825785.1 Nitrospirota bacterium | reverse complement strand
CTGGTGGGCCTATGCGTACTAACAAAGAGGACATTTCTACTTGGCCCAAATGAGGACATTTCTACTTGGCCTTGACAGCTCTGAGGTTTGTCCTTGCATTTATTTACGCACGCGTTATAACATGCGGCGTAGTATCCTCCCTTTGCCGCGCCTATGCATCCTATACTACACCATGATGTGCACGTGGTTTCATTGCTTGCGCAAGCGAATAAAAGAATTCCAGCCATACCCGCAAGCAGGATTAAGACCTTTTTCATTTTCATTTCCTTACTTTTTGTCCATGATAGCACGTTCTCAAGAAAAAGGGGTCTGAGCTGCCCCAGGTCCCGGCCCCTTCTAACCGTTTTCTAACGGAATACCCTCAAATAGCCTAAAATCCCATAAAAAAGGGATACGGCCCAATGACCATATCCCCTTGATAATTTTGGATTTGCTATACTTACCTTTATGGTGGTTGATGCTTTTAAACCGCTTCCCAAGCTGAAGGTCGCGGGTTCGAATCCCGTCGCCCGCTCTTTCTTTTAAAGTCAGTTTTTCCCCGAAACTCCGCCTTTTTTGTTTCACATCGCATGAGAATCGATTATAATTCTCGTAAAGCGCAAAAAATCCGGAGGTTTTTAAAAAGATGGCGGCAGGCGTGATAAACGGCGTGAGCCTTTTTTCCGAGCTTGACGTATACCTCTTCAGGCAGGGCAATCACTTCAGGCTCTATGACAGGATGGGCGCTCATATGATGGAGGCCGGGGGGAGCAAGGGGACTTATTTCGCCGTCTGGGCGCCCAACGCCAGGAGCGTCTCCGTCATGGGAAATTTTAACGGCTGGGACCGCAGCTCGCATCAGCTCTCCCCCAGGTGGGACAGCTCGGGGATATGGGAGGGTTTCATCCCCGGCCTGGGGCAGGGCGAGATTTACAAATACCAGATAGTCTCCAGGAGCGGCCACCGGAGCGAGAAAGCGGACCCTTACGCTCTGTTTGGCGAGGTGCCCCCGCGCACGGGGTCGGTCGTCTGGGACCTGGGCTACGAATGGGGCGACGGCCAATGGATGAGGACGCGGGGGCAGAACAACGCCCTCAACCGGCCCTTCTCCATTTACGAGGTTCACCTCGGCTCCTGGCGAAGGGTGCCGGAGGAGGGCAACCGCTGCCTGACATACCGGGAGATGGCCCCCTATCTCGCGGATTATGTATTGAAGATGGGCTTTACGCACGTTGAACTCATGCCGGTGATGGAGCACCCTTTTTACGGCTCCTGGGGCTACCAGGTGCTCGGGTATTTCGCTCCCACGGCGCGCTACGGGACCCCGCAGGATTTCATGTACCTGGTCGACTATCTGCACCAAAACGGCATCGGGGTGATACTTGATTGGGTGCCGTCGCATTTCCCCGATGACGCCCACGGACTCGTGTATTTCGATGGGACGCACCTCTATGAGCACAGGGACCCCAAGCAGGGTTTCCATCCGGAGTGGAAGAGCTATATCTTCAATCACGGCAGAAACGAGGTCCGGGCCTTTCTGATCAGCAGCGCGATGTTATGGCTGGAAAAATACCATGCCGACGGCCTGCGCGTGGACGCGGTGGCCTCCATGCTGTACCTGGACTACGCCAGAAAGCAGGGGGAGTGGATACCCAACAGGTACGGCGGCAAGGAAAACCTGGAGGCCATCGGCTTCATCCGGAAGTTTAACGAGACGGTATACGGCGCCCACGGGGACATCCAGACCGCCGCCGAGGAGTCGACCGCGTGGCCGATGGTGTCAAGGCCGCCTTACATCGGCGGGCTGGGCTTCGGCCTGAAATGGAACATGGGCTGGATGCACGACACGCTCAGATATTTCTCGCTGGACCCGATCCACCGGAAATACCATCACAATGAGCTTACCTTCAGCATCTGGTATGCGTTTTATGAGAATTTCATCCTGCCGCTGTCCCATGACGAGGTCGTCTACGGGAAGGGCTCGCTCATCGGACGGATGCCGGGGGACGACTGGCAGAAATTCGCGAACCTCAGGGCGCTTTTCGGCTATATGTACGGCCATCCGGGGAAAAAGCTGCTCTTCATGGGGGGAGAGATAGGGCAGCGCAGCGAGTGGTACCACGAGGAGAGCATCCACTGGCACCTGCTGCAGTGGGCGCCGCACAGGGGGGTGCAGCAGTGGGTGAGGGACCTGAACGCCCTTTACAGGAGCGAGCCCGCGCTTTACGAGCGCGATTTTGAGAACGACGGGTTCGAGTGGGTCGATTTCTCGGACTGGGAGGAGAGCACGATAAGCTTTCTGAGAAAGGGCGCCTCCGGAGAAAAGATGCTCGTGGTATGCAATTTCACCCCCGTGCCTAGACAAGGCTACCGCGTGGGGGTGCCCTCCGGGGGCTACTGGCAGGAGGTCCTGAACAGCGATTCAACTTATTACGGCGGCAGCGGCATGGGGAATTCGGGCGGCGTGGAGGCCACAGCCCAGCCGGCCCACGGCAGGCCCTTTTCCCTGCTTATTACCGCCCCGCCCCTTGCCGTGGTATTCTTCAAGGCCAAAAGCGCATAGCCTTTACCCGCAGGCCAGCCTTTTTATCACAGGCGCGGGACTTCCCGCACATCCCCCCTTGCCAGGAGAAAAATGTTTCCAAATCTGACGAGGCCCGGAGGACTGGGAAGGGCATAAAGGGGCGGGGCGCTCTGTGTTAAAATATCAACGTTTCTTACTTTTTTTTTCAAGGAGGCGATCCGAAATGGGGGAGCATGAGAAAAGGGAACCAGCCCCGAAGGGACCAGTCCCCAAGGGCATCGAGGTCCTTTCCGCTGAAAAAAGGGTGTTTTCGCCCCGGCCGGAGATAAGCGCGGGGGCCCATATAAAAAGCCTTGCCGAGTACCAGCGTATCTACAAGAGGTCCGTCGAAGACCCCGAGGGCTTTTGGGCGGAAATGGCCGAAAAGAACATCCACTGGTTCCGGAAGTGGGACAAGGTGCTCCGCTAAGATTTCAAAAAACCCTTCGTGAAGTGGTTCGAGGGCGGCAAGCTCAACGCCTCATACAACTGCCTGGACAGGCACCTGGGGACGGCGCGAAGGAACAAGGCCGCGCTTATCTGGGAGACCGATGACGGCCATTACCAGACTTACACCTATCAGCAGCTTTCGATGGAGGTAAACCGGTTCGCCAATGTGCTTAAGAAGCACGGTGTGCGCAAGGGCGACCGGGTTACTCTTTATATGCCGATGATACCGGAGCTTCCGGTAGCCATGCTCGCATGCGCAAGGATCGGCGCTATCCACAGCGTGGTGTTCGGCGGCTTTTCCGCCAAATCCCTGGCGGACAGGATAAACGACTGCGGCGCCAGGCTTGCGGTGACGGCCGACGAGGGGTTTAGGGGCGGCCGCAGGGTGCCGCTGAAGGCAAACGTCGATCAGGCCCTGCGCGAATGCCCCGGCGTGGAGAAGGTCATCGTGGTGCGCCGCACGGGTGGCGCCGTTGACTTCCAGGCGGGCAGGGACCTCTGGTGGCATGAGGAGATGAACGCAAAGGACATCCCGAATTACTGCAAGCCGGAGGAGATGGACGCCGAAGACCCCCTTTTCATACTCTATACGTCCGGCTCCACCGGCAAGCCCAAGGGCGTGCTGCACACGACCGGCGGCTATATGGTATTCGCGAACCTCACGTTCAAGTGGATTTTTGATTACCGCGAGGAGGACATTCATTTCTGCACCGCGGACGTGGGATGGATCACCGGGCACACATATATCCTTTACGGCCCGCTTTCCGAGGGAGCAACATCCGTGCTGTTCGAGGGCGTGCCCACCTATCCGGACCCGGGGAGGCTCTGGGACATAGTGGACAAACACGCGGTGAACATAATTTACACCGCGCCCACCGTTATAAGGGCCCTCATGCGAGAGGGGCCCGGCTGGGTGGACAGCCATGACCTGTCGTCCCTCAGGATTCTGGGCACCGTTGGCGAGCCCATCAACCCCGAGGCCTGGATCTGGTATCACCATCATGTAGGAAGGGAAAAACTCCCGGTAGTGGACACGTGGTGGCAGACGGAGACCGGCGGCATCCTCATCACCCCG
>JAKAGP010000243.1 GCA_021825785.1 Nitrospirota bacterium | reverse complement strand
GGATAGCCGGGGACAAGCAGGTGTCCGGCCGGGGCTTCCGCCTGGTGATGAACACGAATGCGGAGGCCGGGCAGAGCGTCTATCACATCCACCTGCACCTGCTTGGCGGCCGCCGCATGCACTGGCCTCCGGGATAAGAGAAAATAATAAGGGGCTTAAACCATGCAGCAAAATCCGCTTTTCCTTACCCCACCCTCCAGGGATTATTCAAACGGGCTTCGCCTTTTGGGCCCCTATGACTCTTTGCGATAAGTCATTGCCCTGATTTATAATTCAGATGTGAAAATCGGAAAGGGCGGATCATGCAAGCTATAATCCTTTGCGGCGGGAAAGGTACCAGGATGCGGGAAGAGACCGAATTCAAGCCCAAGCCTCTCGTTGAGATCGGCGGCATCCCGATTCTCTGGCACATAATGAAGATATTTTCCCATTACGGCTGTAACGATTTCGTCTTGTGTCTGGGATATAAGGGCAAGATGATCAAGGAGTATTTCCTTAATTTCGAATGGCTTGCTAACGATTTTACCCTTCAGATGGGAAAGGGCAAAGGAAAGATAACTCACCATGCGCACTCGCTGGACAACTGGAACATCACATTCGCGGATACGGGCGAAAGCACGGAGACCGGGGGCAGGATAAAACGGGTGGAAAAATATATAAGGGGAGATGATTTTTTTATCACTTATGGTGATGGCGTGGCCGATGTGAATATAAAGGCCCTGTATGATTTCCACAAACGAAAGAAAAAAGTGCTTACCATAACCGGCATCCACCCGCCATCAAGATTCGGCATTCTGGATGTAAATGACGGGATGGCAAGGTCCTTCAGCGAAAAACCTGCACTGGAAGGACTTGTGAACGGCGGTTTCATGGCGGCAAGCAAAAAACTGTTCGATTATCTGGATGAGGATTGCGTGTTCGAGCAAAAACCAATGCGCAAGCTTGCCGCCGGGAGGCAGCTTGCTGTATTCGAGCATAAAGGTTTCTGGCAGTGCATGGACACCTTCAAGGAGGTGGAGGCGTTCAACAGGCAATGGGACCGGGGCATCCGGCCTTGGGTTGTTTGGGAATAGAAAATTCGTGTTTGATGTATACCGCGATAAAACCGTCCTTGTAACCGGCCACACTGGCTTTAAAGGTTCATGGCTCTGTCTTTGGCTTGAAAGACTTGGAGCAAACGTCGTTGGCTATGCTCTGAATCCCTCGACCAGGCCAAATCACTTCGATCTCCTTAAACTAGGCATGGTCTCCATAATAGGTGATATCAGGGACAGGGAAAAACTCACAAGAGTCTTCGAAACCCACCTTCCGGAGATCGTTTTTCACCTTGCGGCACAGCCCCTTGTGAGATATGGGTATGCCAACCCTGTCGATACATTGGAAATTAATATCATGGGGACTGTAAATGTCCTTGAATTATCCAGGAAAATCAAATCAGTGGGCGCAATAGTAAACGTGACCAGCGACAAGTGTTACGAGAATAAGGAATGGCTTGGAAGTTACAGGGAGACAGACCCCGTTGGCGGCTATGACCCTTATAGCGCATCGAAAGGGTGCGCGGAGATCGTGACGGCAGCCTACCGGAGGTCCTTTTTTAATCCCGGCGGTTTTGGCGCGAATCACAATACTCTTGTCGCCAGCGCGAGAGCAGGAAACGTAATTGGGGGTGGAGACTGGTCTGAGGACAGGCTGATTCCGGACATAGTCAGGGCTGCAATTGGCAGCGGAAAGGTTTCCATAAGGAACCCGAAATCAGTGAGGCCCTGGCAGCATGTGCTCGAGCCTCTGGCCGGTTATCTCATGTTGGGTGAAAGACTCATTCAGGGCAAGGTGGAATTCGCTGATGCCTGGAATTTCGGGCCTGGCGAGGAAAGCCATGCCAAGGTGGAAGATATTGTAAACGGCGCGAAGAAAAGATGGGACAGGGTTGAATTCGAGATAAACTCTGATAATACCCTGCATGAAGCGGGAATCTTGAAGCTCGACTGCTCAAAAGCCCTGGTATCGCTCGGCTGGAAGCATATTTGGGGGCTCGATCAAGCGCTGGATGCAACTATGAATTGGTACAGGCAATATTATGCAAACGGCGCAACCAGAAGCAGGGAAGACCTGGATACATATACTTCGCTGATGGAAGATAAAACCTGATGCTCTTGCATATCTGCAATACTGATGCCGGACCCTTGAAAAATATAGATTCTCCATCATGTGGGCAGATATAATTAAATAGTTATGCCCAAAGGGCTGAATGCGCATCTGAAAACCGCCGTAAAGAGAAGCACGCTTGTACTTGCCTCTACCGTAGCAAGCCAACTGGTCTGGTTTTGCATAAAGATACTTGTAGTAAGAAGCACCACGAAGGCGGAGTTCGGGATTTACTCACTCATGCTAACGATTTTCGGTGTCCTTGTCACGATTGTCCCCCTTGGCGTTCCGGCGGGCGTCACCAGGTTTGTCTCTCTCAGCCAGGGGGAGGAGAACAGGGCGGAGGCGGTGGGGATTTCCAAGGCCGGCGTTCAAATTGCCCTCTGCCTCGGGCTGGCCGCCTCCATTGCCATCTATTTTCTTTCCGGTCAGATAGCCCGGCACGTCTTTTATACCCCGGGTCTGGCGGGCCCTCTGAGGATTATCTCCTTTCTGTTGCCCTTCGCCATATACCAGAACATAACGGGGGGAATCCTGCTTGGAAACGGATTTATCAGCCAGAAGATTTTCAACGACCTGCTGACCCCGGTTTTTTACATGCTGCTGATACTTGTTGTCCTTCTGTTTCACATGCATTTCAGTGGGATTCTCTTCGCGTACGTATCGGCCAGCCTGGCGATTGTCTTCCTCGTTTTGGCCTTTGGTTTTAAAAAACTGGGCGGGGCATATCTGTTGCCCTTTGCGAGGCGGGGTTGCACCATCCCGGCCCGGCCGGATTATAAAAAAAGACATGAGGCGCTGCTGAAATTCTCCGTTCCCCTGCTGGTCGCCAGCGTTACCAATATGATCATCATGTGGGCCGATACCTTAATGGTCGGCAGGTATATAGGCGCGAAGGCGGTGGGCACTTACAGCGTAAGCGTCTCGCTTGTCAACCTCCTGCTTTTTCCCCTTACGGCCCTCAGTTTTGTCTTTCTGCCCATATCCGGGGAGATATACGCGAATGACGGGGCGGGCAATAACGGCCTGAGGGACCTTAAACGGGCATACCAGGTGCTCACCAAATGGGCATTCGCCGCGACGCTTCCCATTTTCTTCGTCCTTTTCTTCTTCCCGCAGATGACCATAACGGCCCTTTTCGGCCCCCGGTTCCTGGATGCGGCCCTGCCCCTGAGGTTTCTGGCCTTTGGCCTCATGATAAACGCCTTTCTGGGCACAAACGGGATGCTCATGATGGTGATGGGCTACTCAAGGGAGATCATGAACATATCCGTAGCGGGAGCGGCATTCAATATAGCCATGAATTACATATTGATAAAGAAGGCCGGCCTCGGGCTGGCCGGGGCCTCAATTTCCACCATGTCATCCTATATTCTTATAAACGTCCTCTACTCATTAAGTCTTTACCGCAGAAGCGGGCTGCACCCGTTTTCGCCCTCTTACATGAAACCCCTGGCCGGGGCCGCCATATCCGGGCTTCTCATCTACGCGGTCGCAAAGAGCCTGCCGCTTTCCTTCTGGATGCTGCCGGTCTACTTCCTTCTTTTCGTCGGAGGCTACGGGGCGAGCCTTCTGCTTACGAGGAGCATCGAGGCGGAGGACCTTTTTATTCTCGAAAGGGTGCTCAACAGGATGGGGGTCCAGCCGGAGCCCGTCCTTGCCTTTTTTGAACGGTTCACGCGCGGGGGTTCAAAACCCACCCCGGAATAAGCATTCACGAAATGAATGGGGTAGGCAAAAAATGTCTTTTTTTCACCGGGTTTGCCTGGCACGCCACTTGAAATTCAAAAGAACCTCATTCTATTATATGGAAGCAGAGGAGATTGGCTCCCGCCTTAATTTGGCAATTTACATGAGAGAATTATCAATAGAAAGGTCTTGTAAAGATTTTTTGCACAATGCAATCCGCTGGCCTGAGAAATGGAATAAC
>JAKAGP010000242.1 GCA_021825785.1 Nitrospirota bacterium | reverse complement strand
GCCAAGCCTGTGCAGGGTTGGCGCCCTGTTTAAGAGAACGGAGCGCTCGCGGATAACCTCTTCAAGCGCGTCCCAGACCTCCGGCCTCTCTTTTTCAACCAGCTTCTTGGCCTGTTTGATGGTAGTAGCAAAGCCCTTTTCCTCAAGCCTGTTGAATATGAACGGCTTGAACAGCTCAAGCGCCATCCTCTTTGGAAGGCCGCACTGATGCAGCTTCAGTTCCGGCCCCACCACGATAACGGAACGGCCGGAATAGTCCACCCTTTTACCAAGCAGGTTCTGGCGGAAACGGCCCTGTTTTCCTTTTATCATGTCGCTCAGGGATTTAAGCGGCCTCTTGGTAGCCGCCTTAAGCACCCTGGAACGCCTGCCATTGTCGAACAGGGCATCCACGGATTCCTGAAGCATCCTTTTTTCATTGCGGATAATCACCGACGGCGCTTTCAGCTCCATCAGCCTCTTGAGCCTGTTGTTCCTGTTGATGACCCTTCTGTAAAGGTCGTTCAGGTCCGAGGTGGCAAACCTGCCGCCCTCAAGAGGGACCAAAGGCCTCAGATCCGGCGGAAGCACCGGGATAACGTCCATGATCATCCATTCGGGCTTGTTGGCCGACAGCCTGAAGGCCTCCACCAGCCTGAGCCTCTTGGTGAGCTTCTTTTTCACGCCCAGTGACTGGGCCTCTTTTATGCCCAGCTTTAGCTCGGTGGCCAGGGCGTCCAGGTCCACCTGCCTCAGCAATTCCTTTATGGCCTCGGCCCCGATGCCGGCCTTGAACCTGTCGCCGTACTCCGTTACCGTCTTCTTGTACTCATCCTCGCTAAGGATATCTTTCTGCTTTAGCGGCGTGTCGCCGGGGTCGGTTACAACGTATCCCTCAAAATAGAGCACCTTCTCCAGATGACGCATGGTCATGTCCAGTAGCGTGCCGATCCTGCTTGGCACACCCTTTAAGAACCAGATGTGCGCCACTGGGGCGGCCAGCTCTATATGGCCCATCCTCTCGCGGCGGACCTTGGACTGGATTACCTCAGTGCCGCACTTGTCGCAAACAACGCCCCTGTGCTTCATTCTCTTGTACTTGCCGCAGAGGCATTCCCAGTCCTTTATAGGGCCGAATATGCGGGTGCAGAAAAGCCCGTCCCGCTCCGGCTTGAACGTCCTGTAATTTATGGTTTCAGGCTTCTTTATCTCCCCGTGCGACCACTCCCGAATCTTCTCTGGCGAAGCCAGCTTGATCTTGATCGCGTCAAAATCGGTCGGGTTTTTAGGCTTTTGGAACAGGGTATAGATTTCTTCCGTCAATTACTATTCCCCCTTATCTTTTTTCTCTAGGAGTTCCACGTCCAGACCAAGGGCCTGGAGCTCCTTTATTAATACGTGGAACGACTCCGGCACGCCGGGCTCCAGCGCCGCATCGCCCTTTACTATGGCCTCGTACATCCGGGCCCTTCCGGTCACGTCGTCGCTCTTGACCGTAAGGAACTCCTGCAGCGTATAGGCGGCACCGTAGGCCTCCAGCGCCCACACTTCCATTTCGCCCAGCCTCTGCCCGCCGAACTGCGCTTTGCCGCCCAGCGGCTGCTGGGTAACCAGCGAGTATGGCCCGATTGAACGCGCGTGCATCTTGTCGTCCACCAGATGATGAAGTTTCAGCATATACATCACGCCAACCGTGACGGGCCTTTCAAACGGAAGCCCGGTCCTGCCGTCACGCAGGGTTATCTGCCCTGTAGGAGGCAGGTTGGCCTTTTTAAGAAGGCCTAGTATCTCGGACTCCCTTGCGCCCTCGAATACCGGGGTTGCCACATGCAGCCCAAGCGCCCTGGCCGCCCATCCTAGGTTGGTCTCCAGAAGCTGGCCCACGTTCATACGCGAAGGAACGCCAAGCGGGTTAAGCACTATATCCACCGGGGTGCCGTCGGGCAGGTACGGGAGGTCCTCTTCAGGCAGCACCATGGCCACAACACCCTTGTTGCCGTGGCGGCCGGCCATCTTGTCGCCCACCTGGATCTTCCTCTTCATGGCCACGTACACCTTCACTATCTTGTTGACGCCCGGCGGCAGCTCGTCGCCCCTCTTAACGCGGTCCACCCTCTCGTCGTATAGTTTTTCCATGGACTTTATGTACTGGCTGGAGTCCGCGGATAGCTGGGTTATCTGCTCCCGCACGTACGGGTCGTCCACCTTTATTTTTGAGAGCTGCTCGTCCTTCAGCTTTGCAACCTGCTTGTCCGTAAGCTTTTTGCCCTTTGCGCAAATAAGCTCCTTGGATTTGGGATCCTTCACATCGTCGGACATCTTCTGCCCGTTCAGCAGCTCGCGGATCTTGCGGTGCTTCTCCTCCCGCACAATCCTTATCTCGTCCTCCAGGTCCCTCTGAAGCCTGGCGATGTCTTCTTCCTCTATGCTCTTTGCCCGTCCGTCTTTTTCAAGACCTTTGCGGGAAAGGATCATCACGCCTATAACGGTGCCCTCTATTCCGGGCGGCACATAAAGGCAGCTCTCCTTCACCTCTTCGGCCTTCTCCCCGAATATGGCCCTGAGCAGTTTTTCCTCAGCCGTAAGCTGGGTCTCGCCTTTCGGGGTGACCTTGCCCACCAGTATATCGCCGGCGTTCACTTCCGCGCCAACCCTGATGATGCCGCTTTCGTCCAGGTCCTTGAGGGCCTCCTCGCCAAGATTGGGGATGTCCCTGGTGATCTCTTCCGGCCCCAGCTTTGTGTCCCTTGCCTCGACGGTGAATTCCTCTATGTGGATGGAGGTGTACACGTCCTCCTTAACAAGCTTTTCGCTGAGAAGTATCGCGTCCTCAAAGTTATATCCGCCCCATGGCATGAAGGCAACCAGCACGTTTTTGCCAAGTGCCAGTTCGCCTTTTTCAGTGGAGGAGCCGTCGGCCAGGACATCGCCTTCCTGTATCTGCTCCCCAACGGACACTATGGGCCTCTGGTTGATCATCGTGGCCTGGTTGGAGCGCCGGAATTTTATAAGGTTGTAGATATCAACCCCGCCGTCCACAGATTTAACCACTATCCTCTCTGCCGAGGAGGACTCCACTATGCCGGCCCGTTTCGCAACAACCGCGGTACCGGAATCCCTTGCCACAACGCCTTCCATTCCCGTGCCTACAACGGGAGATTCCGGCTCCAGCAGCGGCACTGCCTGCCTCTGCATGTTGGAACCCATCAGCGCCCTGTTTGCGTCGTCATTTTCAAGAAACGGTATAAGGCTGGCCGATATGCCCACTATCTGCTTGGGCGACACGCCTATATACTGCACGTCTCCCGGGGCCACTATCTTGAAGTCCGCCCCGATGCGGGCAAATACCGCCTCGCCCTGTATGTGCCCCTTCTTATCCACGGGCGTAATGGGCTCCGCTATAACGTACTTCTCGCCCTCAACGGCCGAGAGGTAGTGCACCTTGTTGCTGACAACGCCGTTTTCCACCTTGCGGTACGGGGATTCGATGAACCCGTACTCGTTGACCCTGGCGTAGCTGGCCAAGGAGGTAATCAGACCGATGTTGGAGCCTTCCGGCGTCTCTACCGGGCATATGCGCGAGTAGTGGGTGGGATGCACGTCCCTCACCTCAAATCCTGCACGCTCCCTGGTAAGGCCGCCGGGGCCAAGGGCGGACAGCCTTCTTTTATGCGTTATCTCTGAAAGTGGGTTCGTCTGGTCCATGAACTGCGAAAGCTGGCTGGACCCGAAGAACTCCTTTACCGCCGCTATCACCGGCTTGGCGTTTACAAGGTCATGCGGAGTGGTCTCTTCCAGCTCGGTAAGGGTCATCTTCTCCCGCACCGCCTTCTCCATCCTCACAAGCCCTATCCTGAATTGGTTTTCGATAAGCTCGCCAACCGCCCTGATACGGCGGTTGCCCAGATGGTCTATATCGTCCACCTCGCCCTTGCCGGAACGAAGCAGTAGAAGATAGCGCACTATCTCAACAATATCCTTGTCCGTAAGGACCTTGGTCTCCAGTTCCACGTCTATACCCAGGCGCTTGTTTATCTTCAGCCTTCCCACCGGGGAGAGGTCGTACCTCTTGGGGTCGAAGAACAGCCCGTTGAAGAGCTCTCTGGCGTCCCTTAATGTGGGCGG
>JAKAGP010000241.1 GCA_021825785.1 Nitrospirota bacterium | reverse complement strand
GCGCGACTGGATGTTCACCTATCGCGCCGTCTTCAATCCGCGCAATAACGTGAAGACGCGCTACGCTTGGGACGATATCGCGTCGGCGAGCGCCCCGACGCGTCACACGATCGTCATCCACCTCAAGCGGCCCGAAGCCGCGATACTCGGCCTGCTCGCGATGGGCGGTTCGTCGTACCCGCCGCTGCCCGCACATCTGCTGGCAAAGTTACCCAATCTCAACCATGCAGCGTTCAACAACGACCCGATTTCGAGCGGACCGTTCCTGCTGAAGCAGTGGAATCACGGCAGCTCGCTGATCTTCGTCGCGAATCGCCGGTATTTTCGCGGCCCAGATAGTAGCGTCCTCGGACAGGAAGGTAGAGAGGCTTTTAAAGGATTTTAAACGGTCCATGGCGGCCGAGGTCAAAAGGAAGTCCAGGGTAAAGATTTAAATCAGATGAAGGTCCATCCGGACTGCTTTCCCTGTTTTTTCAGGCAGGCGGTCATCGCATTAAGATTAAGCGAAAAAACATTTGAGGGACATGGCGAGGGTCTTTTTCTTTTCGAAGCGGTCATGAAAGGCATCATGCCGGAGCTTCAGAAAGCAGACCTCTCCAAAAGCCCTGCCCATGCCACTACATTCATGCACAGGCGCATCCGGGAGATACTGCGCGTCGACCCGTTTAAAAAGGTGAAATCAGATTACAACAGGCTTGCGGCGGAGGCGTGCGGCAGGCTCTCCGGGGTCATATCCGGCTCCCCTGACCCGCTCTTTACGGCATCAAGGCTTGCCATAGCCGGAAATATCATAGATTTTGGCATATTCACTTCCGTTGATATCGATGCCACGGTGAAGCGGGCGCTTGAGGGGCCGATTGCCTGCGATGATTACGCCTCCTTTAAAGAGGCCGTGGAAAACGCCCGCGATATCCTCTACCTGGTTGACAACGCAGGCGAGATAGCGTTTGACAGGATACTTATAGAGGTTCTTAAAAAAATGGGCAAGGATGTGACCGCGGTGGTGAAGGGCAGCCCTGTTTTAAATGACGCCACCATGGAGGATGCCCGGGAGACCGGCATAACGGACATATGTACCGTAGTGGACAACGGCTCCGATTGCATAGGGACCATACTGGATATGACTTCCCCAGAATTCAGGGACTTGTATGATAAGGCAGGGCTTGTTATAAGCAAGGGGCAGGGGAATTTTGAAACCCTTATGGATGAGGACAGGCAAGGAAAGAAAAAAATATTCTTTCTCTTTCAGTCCAAATGCGAGGTTGTCTCCCAAGAACTTGGGCTCCCGCTTAAATCCATGCTCCTGAAGCGCCTGTAAACGGCAAAAAACCTGCAAACGGGAAAACAGAAAAAAGAAAAAAGACTTTTTTTAAGGACAGGAGATTTTCATTTTATCGATGCACCTTGTAAAGGCGGATAAGGCTCATTTGGCGGAAGCCCTTTCCGAGGCGGTGGCGGTCCTCAAAAAAGGCGGCATAATCGCATGCCCCACGGAAAGCAGCTACGGCCTTTGCGCGAGGTACGATGACCAGAAAGCCCTGGAAAGGCTCTTTTCGCTGAAGGGCCGCCTCAGGGAAAAACCCTTCCCCATCATAATAGGGGAGACCTCAAAACTTTCGCTGCTGGCCACGGATGCCTGGCCGGTTGCCTTGAAACTTGCGCGGGAATTCTGGCCGGGGCCGCTTACGCTTCTTTTGAACGCCAGGGCGGGGCTCTCTGAGCTGATATCAAAAGACGGAAAGGTGGCTGTCCGGGTGCCAGGCCCCTCATTCGCACTGGAACTTGCAAAGAGTTTTGCTCTCCCTGTTACGGCGACAAGCGCAAACCCATCCGGGCTTGCACCCGCGACGGGCGCCAGGGGGGTGCAGGATTACTTCGGGGACGCAGTGGACCTCATAGTAGACGGCGGGATTGCCCCCGGAGGCCATCCGTCCACCATTGTGGATGTGACTGGAGGAGATATGAAGATCCTCAGGGAAGGGGCGATAGCCCCTGAGGAGATCGCAAGGCGGTTGGGCCTTTGACAAAGAATTCGGGGAAGCCGGGTTTATGCTTTGTCCGGCAATAGCGTCTTTCTCTTTTGGGGTTTCTTTTCTTTTCTTTTTGGCCGTTGCTGGACATTAGTGCGGGGGAGAATATAAAGTAATCTGATGGGCAAATACGCGCTTCCGGTAATCGCCATAGCTCTGTTCATCGCTTTTTTTCAACTTTCCTCCTTTACCCTCTTTGACGTGGACGAGGCGGTCTTCGCCCAGGCGTCCAAGGAGATGGTCCAAAGCGGCAACTGGATAACGCCCACCTATGACGGAGCAAAACGTTTTGACAAGCCGATTATGATATATTGGCTCATGGCCGGCTCCTACAAGGCGTTCGGCATAAATGAGTTTGCGGCCAGGTTCCCGTCGGCGGTTGCGGCGTGCCTCCTGGCGCTTGCGGTGTTTCTCTTTGAGGGGCTTTCAAGGGAAAAATCCCGTCTTTCCGGTCTGTTCGTGCGAAGGGAAAAGAGGGCCTTTTACGCGGCCTTGAGCCTGATGCTTTCTCTTTTTTACCTGGCCTACTCCCATGCCGCCGTAACGGACATGACGCTTACGCTTTTCATAACTCTTTCCCTTTTGTGTTTTTATCTTTACTCCTCCAGGGAGAAGAAGGCTTACATATACGGCTTTTACCTGTTTGCCGCCCTTGCGTTTCTGACCAAGGGGCTCATTGGCATAATCTTTCCCGTGGGGATCGCCTTTGTTTACCTGCTGCTGACAAGGGGATTTGGCCAAGCCGTGAAAAAGCTCCTGAGCATACCCGCTATTCTGCTCTTCCTTGCCGTTTCCGCCCCCTGGTACGTTGCCTGTTACATGGCAAACGGGAATGAGTTCATTCAGAACTTTTTTATCAAACAGCATTTTGATCGTTACCTGCATGTCATATCCGGCCATACCGGGCCCGTATATTATTACATCCCCGTTCTCCTGCTGGGGCTTTTCCCCTGGATAGCGTTCCTGCCGCAGGGGGTTAGAAACGCATTGAGGGAGAGGAAAGACTCCCCCGGGCTTCTGGCCCTTATATGGCTTGTATCCGTTGTCGTCTTCTTTTCTTTTGCGAAAACGAAGCTCCCTGACTACGTGCTGCCGGCCGTCCCGGCTGCGGCCCTGCTTATTGCGTCGGGCATGAGCACCGCTTTGGGCAGGTCCGGGAGGGTTTCGAACTGGTTCATAGCGCTGGTGTCGCTTGCGCTTGCCGCGGGGTTTTTTGCCGCAAGGGGATATCTTTTTAAGGCAGGGATAGAGGCAGACTGGGCGTACTGGCTTTCGGGCATCATGGTTTTAATGGCTCTTGTTGCAATGGATGGCGGGATCCGGGGCAAAAACAGGACAGGCATATTGGCGCTTCTCATGATCGGTTTTCTTTCGGCCGTCTCGCTGAGGGCCGTCCCCGCGGCAAGCCGGTATCTTCAGGGCGGGCTCTATGATTTCAGTATTTACGCAAAGAAAAATCTCCGCCCCGGCGGTGTTCTTATTGAATACAAGATAAACAACCCCAGCATTGTCTTTTACTCCGGGCACATGGTGGACGGTATCGACGGTGCAAAAGAGCTTGCTTCCGCGGTGTCCGGCAGCAGGCAGGCAATGATCATAACCAAGGCCGGGGACGCCGGGGACGTGCTTGCGCTGGGTGGCCCCTCTCAAAAAATCCGCCTGCTGGAGACCAGGGGGGATTACCGCCTTTTTCAAAAGGATTAGCCTCCCTTTTTTGCAATAAGTCCTATGCAATTTATCCCGATTTGAAGTAAAATACAGAAAAGCAAAAAACAGAAAAAGCAAAACCAGCACATAGCGGGTGTAACTCAGTGGTAGAGTGTCAGCTTCCCAAGCTGAAGGTCGCGGGTTCGAATCCCGTCGCCCGCTCTTTTAAAATCAAGGACTTATATGATTTTCAACTTCCTGATTTTAGATTATCGTCGCAAAATTGTCGCAATTTTTTAAAATTCCTTCCAAATTATTCATCTTTTCCATTTTAAATCCTTGGTATCATAAACAGGTGTTAGCACAGGCATATTTTCATGGTGGCTCGTACAGCACCAATGGGCCTTCGCTGCTGAAAAAAGATAGAGTGATAATGACTTGATTGAAGGACGGCTATGATATTTCCATTTATAA
>JAKAGP010000240.1 GCA_021825785.1 Nitrospirota bacterium | reverse complement strand
AGGGTTTCCCCCATTGCGCAAAATTCCCCACTGCTGCCTCCCGTAGGAGTCTGGACCGTGTCTCAGTTCCAGTGTGGCCGTCCATCCTCTCAGACCGGCTACCCGTCTTAGGCTTGGTGGGCCGTTACCTCACCAACTACCTGATAGGCCGCAGGCCCATCCCAAGGCGCATTGCTGCTTTCCCCGTGAGCTTCCATACTCACGGGCTTACGGGGTATTAGCCCAGGTTTCCCCAGGTTGCCCCCCGCCTCGGGGTAGGTCACCTACGTGTTACTCACCCGTCCGCCACTCCAAGCACCCAGCCACTCAACCCACTCCTCAATCCAAATGGGCTTAGTGGCTGAGTGCTCAGCGTTCGACTTGCATGTGTTAGGCACGCCGCCAGCGTTCGTTCTGAGCCAGGATCAAACTCTCATCTGTAACTCATACTGAACTTCTTTGAATTCGGGGCCTACTTACAGTTTTCAAAGAACATAAAAAAAGACAACAAAAAACCTTTTCTCCACAGCATCTTGAGGCTGGGGAGCCGGAGGCTCTTTTTTAAGTGGGTGTCCCGGCGGATGCTTAGGACATCAGTTCCTTTCGAAACCTATATCACACTGCCTTCCGCACTCAGACTCCCATTCCTTAAAGTGTTCCCTCGGCTCGCTTTACCTCAAGATTGCCGCAGAGAATGGTATATTCATACTGTGCCTTGTCAGACACAGGCTTTCTGAAACTCTATCAAAGAACCAACTCCTGAAGGGCTTCCGTTTCCCTTCCTGATTTTAGTTTAACACTTCAGGATAAAAAGTGAAAGTGGTTTTTTAGCTGTTTTCAGGAATAAACGACAATTTTCAATCAAAAAGGATATATAAAATGTTTTTTTCTTATTATAAGTCGATATCTTGATAAAAAGGATTGTTTTCCAATTCATTCCCAATAGTGGAAGAAGGTCCGTGTCCCGGAAGGACCACGGTTTGAGGCGGTAGGGCGGCCAGTTTGGCCAGGGATTTCATTATGAGCGCGTGATCTCCCCCATAAAAATCGGTCCTGCCTATAGAACCCAGGAAAAGGGTGTCTCCCGTTATTACAACACCTTCCCTATAAAGACAAATGCCCCCGGGGCTGTGTCCGGGGGTATGGATCACTTTGAACCGGATCTGGCCGGCCTCCAGGTAATCGCCATCCTCCAGCAGCCTGTCGGCGGGAGGCAGGGGCTCCAGCGAGTAACCCCACAGGGCGGCCTGGTCAGCCACGCCCTCATAAAGCCCCAGATCATCTTTATGAACGGCCACAAACGCCCCTGTCTTTTCTTTTATCTCCGGGACCGCCCCAACATGATCAAAATGGGCATGGGTGCAGATTATAAGCTTCACGGAAATGCCTTCCTTTTCTATAAAATCCATTATGGTTTCCGGCTCGCCCCCCGGGTCAATGACCATCCCATCCTTCAAAACAGGGTCCCAAACCACAATACAGTTCGCGGCCAGAGGACCAACGGGCATTACATTAAAGCGCATCTGATTTTTTTGCAAAAAACCTCCTCCCGAAAAGTCCGGCCATAACATTCAACTCTTCATTTTTTAAAAGATAGCTCAAAAAAACGTAAACCCCAAGCGATAGCAGAATGCCCGAGGCCAGCCAAAGCGCTTTCAGGGGGGTATGGCCCCTCTGCTGCCAGAGCATGCCATGCAACAGGAGAGCGGCCGCCGCACCCATCGCGGCCGCCGCGAAAACGGATTTCATGAAGGATATCAGGATGCGTCTGGCATCCACGCGGCCCAGTTTCTTTCTTAACATAAAGGAAAGTGTCCCGAAATTGACCATGGCGGCAAGCGCGTTTGCCAGAGCTAGACCTTCGTGCTTCATGGGCCTCATGAGAATCACGCTCAGGATAAGATTGATTCCCAGCGCAAGCACTGCGGACATAACCGGCCTCCTGGTGTCTTTCATGGAGTAAAAGGTGGCCGTCAGCACCCGGGAGCCAACCATGGCCCATATGCCAAGAGAGAAGAAAAGGAGCGCACCGGCGGTGCCCTCCACCGCTGTGTAAGTGAACCTGCCGCGGAAAAAGAGCGTGCTTACTATCGGCACCCGCAGGGCGATAAGGCCGGCCATCGCGGGAAGGCTTATAAAAAAAAGCGTCCTCAGGGCAAAGGAAAAATCGTTCCTCAGGCTTTCAAAATCCCCCTTCACCGCATGCTCCGAGAGCGCAGGCAGCACGGCAATACCCATGGCCGCCCCAAATACCCCTACAGGAAAGTGCATGAGCCTCATGCCGTAAAACAGATAAGTTATGCTCCCCGCCGGAAGAAAAGATGCCAGTATATTGCTTATCACTATATTAAGCGGAGAAACCGACATGGCAAGAATGGCGGGAAGCACAAGAACGCCCATTTCCTTCAGTCCGGGATGGCCCCAAAACCCCCTGATCGTCTTCAGTCCGTACCCCGCTTTTTTAAGGGCCGGCAACTGGTATACGAACTGCGTGATCCCTCCCACCGTGATTCCAATAGCCGCTGCCACCACCGGGTTGCCGAAGGCCATCGAAAGGGAGACGACGGTAACTATCATTGCCACGTTCAGCACCGCGCTTGAAAGGGCTGGCAGGAAAAAAATGTTTTTCACATTGAGCGCCCCCATCGAAAGCGCGCCCAGACTGATGAAAAGAAGGAAGGGGAACATTATCCGGGTCAAAAGTACCGTGAGCCGGAATTTCTCCGGATGGGCCAGAAAACCGGGGGCTATCACTCTCACTATATACGGGGCAAGAAAAATGCCAAGAAGGCATAATCCCCCGACCACAATGAGAATAAACGTAAAGACGGCCCTTACGAGGCTTCGTGCTCCCTCGTCTCCTTCTTTCCACTGGTGCTCGCTTAAAACCGGGATGAACGCGGAGGACATCGTGCCTTCGGCGAAGATCTCCCTGAGAAGATTAGGTATCCTGAAGGAAACGTAAAAGGCGTCGGAAAGGCCGGTGGCCCCCATGTAGAAAGCCAGCACCATGTCCCTCACGAACCCAAGCACCCTGCTTATGAGGGTGGCTATGGACATCACGCCCGCAGCCCTTGCTATCCTGTGTTTTGCGCTCACAACCTTGAAATTATAAAATGGGCAGCGAGCGCAAAGCGAGCGAATTATGATTAATAGGGAGAGTCCTTGCATGCGATGCCCGGAGGGCATAACTTATCGTCTCCAATCCTGACTGGCCTTTATGATAAAATAAATGCTTGAAACCCGATGCCCGCAGACCCGGATGGGACGAATACTTCATAAACATTGCCAGGGCGGTGGCCCTGCGCGCGACCTGTTTAAGAAGAAAGTACGGGGCCGTCATAACCAAGGACAAAACCATCGTCAGCACCGGGTTCAACGGGGCGGCAAGGGGCGTGATGGACTGCCTGGAGGCAGGCCAGTGCACAAGGCAAATACTTAAAATACCCCACGGCCAGCGCTACGAGCTTTGCCACAGCGTCCATGCGGAGGCCAACGCCATAATAAGGGCGTCACTGGAGGAACTGACCGGATCAACCATCTACATCTCCGGCGTTGACTGCCAGGGCGAAACCGAGTGCTCCTCCGAGCCATGCATGATGTGCAAACGCATGATATTGAACGCGGGAATATCCGTAGTGGTCTATTCTGACGGCGCCGGCGGGCTCATAAAGGTCAATCCCCCGGAATGGCTTAAGGACAGGATCTGATGGGCTATATACTGCGCCAATTCAGCTTATACGACGCGCTGGATATATTGCTGGTCGCGATAGTTCTCTACCGGCTGCTCCTGATAATAAAAGGGACCAAGGCGGCCCAGATGCTCATAGGTCTGGCGCTCCTGCTGGCCGTCTCCATAGTGGCCCGGTATCTGAACCTGCTAACGCTGGACTGGCTCCTTCAGAGCTTCTGGTCCTATATTGTCATCGCCCTTATAATTATCTTCCAGCCCGAAATAAGGAGAACCCTTGCCAAAATGGGTGAGACCTCCCTTTTGCAGAAATTCACCACCGCGGAAGAGCTCAAGTCCATAGAGGAGATCGTAAGGGCGGCCGTTTCCCTGGCGAACAGGAAGATCGGCGGTCTCATCGTCATAGAACGGGAGACGGAGCTGAAGGACTTTATCGAGATAGGCATCCCGCTTGACGCAAAGGTCTCCAGGGAGATATTACTAA
>JAKAGP010000239.1 GCA_021825785.1 Nitrospirota bacterium | reverse complement strand
GAAGGAAAATCTTTCGAGCACGAAGCCGAAGGCCATTATTCCCAGGCTCGTCCTTATCCAGGCAAGAAAGGTGCGCTCGTTAGCCAGGTGTTCCCTGCTATGGTCCTTCAGGTTTTTTCTTACTCCAGTTCCGCTTTCGTTCATCTGGTTTCCAGTTTTAAAAAAATGTATCAGATCAAAAATTCCTGCGGCCGGTCCTTCCGGAAATGAAATCCAGAAACCCCAGCAAGAAATATTTGAGATTGCAGGGCTGCCGCTTGAGCAATCTCACGATCGTGTGCTTTGCCAGATAGGCCAGGGGCACCAAAGGCAAAAACCACGGATAGTATTTTTTTGTAAAATAAAGCCCGTTGCGCACCCAGTAATAGTCGGCCTTTCCGCTTATCCCGCTTACCGCCTCTTTGTTACCTTCTTTGCTGCCCGTTTCTTTGCTGATTGTCGCGCCCTCTTTATGCACCACCCTGCTGGAGGGGCAGTAAACAAGTCTGAAGCCCGCCCGCCTGGCCCGCACTCCCCAGTCCGCATCCTCCCAGTACAGGAAATACCTCTCATCCAAAAATCCCACGCGGCAAAGGACCTCTTTTCTTACAAGAAGGCTGGCCCCGCATATGTAATCGAGTGGAAACGGTTTATCCCACTGCCCATCGTCCTTCTGGCCGGAAGCCACGATAAAGGCGTTTCCTGCCGCGGGCCATATCATACCGCCGCCCGCCATCTGCAGCGTCTCCGTTTCATGGGCATAAAGCAGCTTTGAGCCGGCCATAGCGGCCCCCGTCTGCCTTGCGCAGGACACCAGTGCCTGAAGGGCGCCTGCCTCCGGAAGGGTATCGTTGTTAAGGAGCCACGCGTATTCAAAATCTCCCCTGGCCAGCCCATACCTCAGCCCAACATTGTTACCGCCCGGATAGCCCAGGTTCTCCCCGTTCTGTATGAACACCAGGAGCGGCCTTTTGCCGGAGGTCTTTTTCTTTTTTGCGTCCTCTTCTTCCGGACGGCCCCCGGCCAGGGCCTCCTGCCTGGTGTAGCTCACAAAACCGGCGCCGGCCCCCATGGCCCATTCCCTGAATTTTTCCTCCGGCCCATCACTGGAGCCGTTATCGAGCACAACCAGCCGGCAGTCCGGGAAGTCCAGCTTAAGGAGGGCATCCAGACAATCCCTGGAAGCCTCCCAATTGTTCCAGTTAAGAACGAGGATATAGACCATCAATTATTTTAAAACAAACCCGCGGGCTGAAAAAGGGCATGAAGGCAGAGAGCTGCCGCCTGCTGACAGTTTTTTACAAAGAGCCTATAAAATCTTTAAGCGCGTCTTCCCAATCTCTGGGCCTTATGCCTCTCTCGCTTTCAAGCGGGGACCAGAGCGGCCTTCTTGCCTTTGTTTTGTAGGCGGTATGCGGGACAGGGGTAATGTCCGCCTTAAGGCCCGCAAGCTCCGCTATCTTTACCGCGAACTCATACCAGCTGCACACCCCTCCGTTTGAGGCATGATAGAGCCCGAAGGGCCGCTCCTCGGTTATGAGCCGCCATATCTCCCTTGCCGCATCGGCGGCGTTTGTGGGAGACATATGGATATCGTCCACTATCTTCATCGGCTCGCCTTTTTTCGCCTTGTTCAGTATGGTGTAGACAAAATTTCCGCCCTTGCCGCTTGCCCCGGCCCTGCCATACAGTCCTGCCAGACGCACTATGTAATGGCTGCCGGTGAAATTTGCCACATAAAGCTCCCCGGCGTACTTCGATATGCCATAGGTGTTCAGGGGGTTGGGAGCATCGTCTTCGTTATAGGGAGAGGGTTTTTTGCCGCCGTCGAACACATAGTCCGTGCTTATGTGCACAAGGACGGCCCCGGTCTTCTTGGCGGCCATGGCAAGGTATTTAACTCCAAGGGCATTTACCCTGAAGGCCTCTTCCGCCTCGTCCTCCGCGTCATCGACTCTCACGTAGGCCGCAGTATTGATTATCACATCCGGGCGAAGCGTGATCAAAACGGATTCCGCCTCTCCGGGCCTGGTGATATCCAGAGCGTTCCTGCCAAGCGGGACCAGCTCAACCTCCCCGGGCTTGGAGGCAACTATCTCCGTACCAAGCTGTCCTGCCGGCCCTATAAGGGCAACCTTAAGCATCAGGCAGAGAAGTTAAAACCTTTCCCGCTCTTCATCTCCTCAAAGCGCTTCCTGAGCTGTCCGGTAAAGGCCCTTGCCTCCGCCTCCTTTTTAAAAAGCCAATCGCTTTTCATGCGGTACCACTCCACGGTGCGCTCTATACCCTCGTCAAAACGTACGCGGGGCCTCCAGCCTGTCTCCTTCTCTATCTTCGAGGTGTCCACCGCGTACCTGAAATCGTGCCCCGGCCTGTCCGGCACAAAGGTTATGAGCTCCTCTCCCTTGCCAAGGAGCCGCAGGATTGCAGCTATCACATCCCTGTTCATCTTCTCTTCGTTGCTGCCTATATTGTAGGTTTCCCCCTGCCTGCCTGTCTCCAGAACGCGCATGACCGCCTCCGCGCAGTCTTCCACGAAAAGCCAAGTCCTTATGTTCTCCCCCTTTCCGTACATGGGTATGTTTTCCCCGCGTATGGCCTTGGCTATCACAAGGGGGATAAGCTTTTCCGGGTACTGCCAGGGGCCGTAGTTGTTGGAGGGCCTGATGGTGGTTACCGGAAGCCCATAGGTCTTCATGAAGGCCCGCACGAACATGTCGGCAGAGGCCTTGCTGGCCGAATATGGGGAGTTCGGAAGCAGGCAGTTGGCCTCCCTGAACTTTTCCTCCCCGGCTGAAAGCTCACCGTATACCTCATCGGTGGATATATGTATGAACTTTTCGATACCGTGCTGAAGCGCCAGCTCCAGCAGGTTTTCCGTCCCTATCACGTTGGCCTTTATAAAAGAGGCCGGCTCCAGGATGCTCCTGTCCACGTGGGTTTCCGCGGCAAAATGGACTATGGCCTGCGGCTTTTCAGCGCTGAATATTTCCGTCAGGCGGGCCCTGTCCGAGATGTCCGCCTGATGAAAAAAGAATTTCCCCTTTACGGCCTCAAGCCGCTCCATGTCTCCCGCATAGCTTAAGGCATCTATGCAAACGGGGGCCAGGCCACCCTGTACGGCAAGGCGGGTAAAGGCGCTCCCTATGAACCCGGCCGCGCCCGTTACTATTATTTTCATTGGGTTTTTTCTCCATATATAAAATTATTCTGTGCCTCTTTCAGGGAGGGCAGCCGCGAGTCTTTGTCCGAGACAATAGGGTTTTTCCCTTTTTCTTTTTCTTTTTCTTTTTCCAGGGGCCATTCCACGGATATTTCCGGGTCGTTCCAGATTATGCCCCTGTCGTGCTCCGGGGAGTACTCATCCGTTGCGCAATATTGGACGTCCGTGTCGTCTTCCAGAGTGAGAAACCCGTGAGCGAAGCCATGCGGTATCCACAGCATGGCCATGTTGCCGCCAGAAAGCTGGGCGCCGACCCATTTGCCAAAATAAGGCGAGCCCCTCCTTATATCCACCGCCACATCGAATATCGCGCCCCTTGAGACTCTTACGAGCTTTCCCTGCGCCCTGGGGTTCAACTGGTAATGCAGCCCCCTCAAGATCCCTTTTTTGCTCCGGGAGTGGTTTGACTGGGCGAAGTCCAGGTCTATGCCCCCGCCTCTCAGGAACTCCGAGCGCTTGTAGGTTTCCAGGAAAAAGCCCCTTTCGTCCCCGAAGACGCGGGGTTCTATGAGGACAACATCAGGGATATCGAGTTTTTTAAAGCTAAATGGCATAAGTAAAACCGCCCCCTTCGCTTTTCATCCGTTGATTATACTCAATTTTGCCCGAAGGTTTTTGTTCTTTTTGTTTATTTTGGGGCAAAATGCGTTTTTTGGGCGGTGTTTTTGGATGGCGTTTTACCGGCGATTTTGCCGGACAAGGGGGGGCCACCCCTCAGGCTTTTTGGTTTTGCGGGGCCTCGTCTCCCTTGGCCGCCTTTATGAGGTACTTCCCGTATTCGGTCTTTTTAAGGGTCTCGGCCATCTCAAGGAGCGCCTCTCTTTTTATCCAGCCCCTGGAGTAAGCGATCTCCTCAATGCAGCCAACCATGTAGCCTGTCCTGGTCTCTATGGTGGCTATGAACTTGCTTGCCTCAAGGAATGAATCATGAGTGCCGGCGTCAAACCAGGCGAA